>NZ_JAFCTQ010000017.1:0-95222 GCF_049896105.1 Janthinobacterium sp. PSPC3-1
CGACCTTGGACAGCAACGCGCTTCAATAGTGCCCGCGGGAGAGGTAAGCAGAATGTGCCGCCCTAGAAAAAAACCGCCAGCACGAATACTGGCGGTCTGTCCGATCAGGTGGCGCTCAGCGCGATGCTTACTCCCACGCTTCCTTGCCCGGACGCGGTTTGCCCACCAGCAGCAAGGCGCCCAGGGTCAGCAAGGCTGCCAGGGTCAGGTAATAACCCACATACTGCAGGCCGTAGTTGGTGCCCAGCCAGGTGGCGATATACGGCGCCAGCGAGGCGCCGAGGATGCCGGCCAGGTTGAAGGTCAGCGAGGCGCCCGTGTAGCGCACTTCCGGCGGGAACAGTTCCGACAGCATGGTGCCCAGCGGGCCGTAGGTCATGCCCATCAGGCCCAGGCCGACGGCCATGAACACGGTCACTTCCCAGGTCACGCCCGAACCGAACATGGGCGCCAGCACCAGGCCGAAGACGGCGATGGCGACCGAGACCCAGATCAGGGTCGTGCGGCGGCCGCGGCGGTCGGCCAGGATGGCGGAAAATGGTATCGTCAGCGCGAAGAACAACACGGCGAACAATTGCACGATCAGGAATTCCTTGCGCGTGAAGCCCAGCTTGGTGGTGCCCCAGCTCAATGCGAACACCGTCATCAGGTAGAACAGGACGAAGGTGGCCAGCGCCACGATGGTGCCCAGGAACAGCATGCGGCCGTGCTGGCGGAACACGGTGGCCACCGGCAGTTTGACGCGCTCGTTCTTGTCGAGCACTTTCTGGAAGTCCGGCGTTTCCGTGATCTTCAAGCGCACATACAGGCCGACGATCACCAGCAGCGCGCTGGCCAGGAAGGGAATGCGCCAGCCGTAGCTGAAGAACTGCTCTTCGGTCAGGGTTTCGCTGAGCAGCAGGAAGATGCCGCCCGACAGGAAGAAGCCGATCGGTGCGCCCAGCTGCGGGAACATGCCGTACCAGGCGCGCTTGCCCGGTGGCGCGTTTTCCGTGGCCAACAGTACCGCGCCGCCCCATTCACCACCGAGGCCCAGGCCCTGGCCGAAACGGCACAGCGCCAGCAGCAACGGCGCCATCGTGCCGATCGCGGCATAGGTCGGCAGCAAACCGATGATGACGGTGGAAATACCCATCGTCAGCAGGGCCGCCACCAGGGTCGCCTTGCGGCCGATGCGGTCACCGTAGTGGCCGAACACGGCCGAGCCGATCGGGCGCGCGAAAAAGGCGATGGCGAAGGTGGCCAGCGACTGCAGCACGGCGGCCGACGGGTCGCCGGCGGGGAAGAACAGTTTCGGGAACACCAGCACGGCGGCGGTGGCGTAGATATAGAAGTCGAAGAACTCGATGGTGGTGCCGATCAGGCTGGCGAACAGCACCGTGCGCGGTGAATTCTTCTTTGGTGCATTGCTCGTGGTATTACTCCGCGTATAACTCATGTACTGCGCTCCTTGGGGAGGGTGTCTAAAGGCCATTCTCTGGATGTTTGTTCAGGCAGCAGCACGGCGCGTTGTCTCGACGCGTCGCTGGCATATCATAGCCGCGCGCGCAGGCGTTTGCTGCGCATTTGCTAATAAATGTGCAAACAAAAAAACAACGGTTTTCATTGCCGTAGCGAACTGTCGGCAACGCGCGTCAACGCGCCGTGATAGTGACTGATCAGAGTAACAACGGTCGTGCGCCTTCCGGTTTTCCGGGGCACGGCAGGAAGGGCGTCAGGGGATGAGGACGTGTGTCAGCGCCCAGCTATTGCCAGGCATTTCCGTACCAGACCCGCGCGTGGCATCGCGGCATCGGTCATTTGTGGTGAATCCTTGCCTGCGGCCGCTCGCGGTGTAGCGGGCCGTGATGATCGCGCCAGCATCCGGTGAAGGATGCGGTTGATCTTGCTGTATGGTTTCATGATACGCGCAGTGGTGCACTGCGGCAAGAAAGTTGTGCCGTCTTACACATCAATCAACCCCATCGCCTGCCCGATCTCGCGGCTGTCGAGCGGGCGCACCAGGCGCGCCACTTCCTGGCCGTCCCTCAGGAAAACCAGGGTCGGCCACAGCTTGACCTTGAACGAGCGGCCCAGCGCGCGGCCGCTGCCGTCTTCCACACGCAGGTGTGGCAGGTCGGGGTGCTGTTCGAAGGCAGCCGCCAGCGGCGCATCGGTGGCGCGGCAGTGGCCGCACCAGCCGGTGCCAAATTCCAGCACGGTAGCGCCCGGCAAGGCGTCGATCTCGGCGCGCGTGGGCTGGGCCACGGCATAGGTGTTGCTCATCATCGCTGTCTCCTTGAAAAAAGCCCGCACGATGAGCATGCATCAGGCGGGCTGGCGGCGCTGTGCGGCAGGCCGCTTTTACACCACCTTGAGGCGCAGTTCGCCCAGGCCCGTGATGGTCCCTGCCAGTTCGTCGCCACGCCGCACCGCCGCCACGCCGGCCGGCGTGCCAGTGTAGATCAGGTCGCCCGGCTGCAAGGTAAAGTACTTCGACAGGTCGGCGATGGTTTCGGCCACGTTCCAGATCAGCATGTCGATGGTGCTGCTCTGGCGCACGGCGCCATTGACCTGCAAGGTGATGGCGGCGCTGCCGATATCGCCGGCCTGGGCGGCTGGCGTGATGGGGCCGATCGGCGCCGACTGTTCAAAGGCCTTGCCCGTATCCCAGGGACGGCCGAGTTTTTTGGCCGCGCCCTGCACGTCGCGGCGCGTCATGTCCAGGCCGATGGCGTAGCCCCACACGTGTTCGAGAGCGGCTTCCACGGCGATCTCGCTGCCGCCCTTGCCGATCGCCACCACCAGTTCCATCTCGTGCTGGAAATCGTCCGTTTGCGCAGGGTACGACAGCTGGCCGGTCGTGCCACTGGCCACCGGCAGCACCGCGTCGGCCGGCTTCATGAAGAAGAACGGCGCCTCGCGGCCCGTGTGGCCCATTTCCTTGGCGTGATCGACATAGTTGCGGCCCACGCAATAGATGCGGTGGACGGGAAACAGCGCGTCCTGCCCGCTAACGGGCACGGCGGCCTGCACGGGCGCGGCGAAAACATACGACATGGTCTCTCCTGGAAAAAATCGGTAAAAAAATGGCAGCCATTACGCTGCCATTTCCTGGATGCCTATTCTACGACGTTTGCCTTATTTCAGCAGGCCCGAACGGCTCGGGTCCGGCATGCGGATGGCGACGATGAACGAGATCAGGCACATGACGGTCACGTACCAGTAGAAATACTCTTCCACGTGCCAGGCCTTGAACTGCAGCGCCACGTATTCGGCCGAACCGCCGAACATGGCGTTGGCCACCGCATACGACAGGCCCACGCCCAGCGCACGCACTTCGACCGGGAACATCTCTGCCTTGATCAGGCCGCTGATCGAGGTATAGAAGCTGATGATGGCCAGCGCGATGATGATCAGGCCAAACGCCGCGTACGGGCTGCTGATGTCTTTCAGGGCATGCATGATCGGCAGCACGCACAGGGTGGCCAGGCCGCCGAAGAACAGCATCGAGGTGCGGCGGCCGATACGGTCCGACAGGGCGCCGAAGATGGGTTGCAGGATCATGTAGACCAGCAAGGCGCAAGTCATCACGGCGCTGGCCGTCTTGGTGTCCATGCCGGCCGTGTTGACCAGGTATTTCTGCATGTAGGTGGTAAAGGTGTAGAACACCAGCGAACCGCCGGCCGTAAAGCCCAGCACGGTGATAAACGCGCGCTTGTGCTTGAGCAAGCCGCGCAGGCTGCCCGCGTCCTTGTCCTTGCGCTCGCTGGCGGTGGTGGTTTCCGTCAGGGATTTACGCAGGTTCAGCGACACCAGTGCGGCCAGGGCGCCGAACACGAACGGGATGCGCCAGCCCCAGGCACGCAGTTCTTCCAGGGTCAGCAGTTGCTGCAGGATCACCAGTACCAGCAGGGCCAGCAATTGGCCGCCGATCAGGGTCACGTACTGGAACGAGGCAAAGAAGCCGCGCTTGCCCGATTCCGACACTTCGCTCATGTAGGTGGCGCTGGTGCCGTATTCGCCGCCGACCGACAAGCCCTGGAACAAACGCGCCACCAGCAGCAGGAAGGGCGCGAAGGCGCCGATGGTGTCGTAGGTGGGCATGACGGCGATCATCAGCGAGCCGCCGCACATCATCAGCACGGAAATCATCATCGACTGGCGGCGGCCGTATTTGTCGGCGATGCGGCCAAACAGCCAGCCGCCGACCGGACGCATCAGGAAACCGGCGGCAAAGATGCCGGCCGTTTGCAGCAGCTGCGTGGTCGGGTTACCGGAAGGGAAAAAGGCGTGCGAGAAATACAGGGCACAGAAGGAATAAATGTAGAAGTCGAACCATTCCACCAGGTTGCCGGAAGAGGCGCCGATAATGGCCTTGATGCGTTGTTGCGATGTCAGCTGCGAAACATCATGCGGTGTGTCTTGTGTCATATGAGTCTTCTTGTTCGTGTAAAAAAACCAACGCCAACCCGGGGTTGCGGGGCTGGCTTTACATCATACGCGCTGAAAACGCGCTGTGCGGCCGCCTGTCATACGCATAAATACGTATGGCAGGCAATACGCCGAAAGAACGATTACATCCGTTCCAATACCAGCGCGATGCCCTGGCCGACGCCGATGCACATGGTGCACAGCGCGTAGCGCCCGCCCGTGCGGTGCAGCTGGTTGACGGCCGTCATGGCCAGCCGTGCGCCCGAAGCGCCCAGCGGATGGCCGAGCGCAATCGCGCCGCCGTTCGGGTTGACGCGCGGATCGTCGTCGCGCACGCCCAGCTGGCGCAGCACGGCCAGGCCCTGTACGGCAAACGCTTCGTTCAGCTCGATCACGTCGAAATCCGCCATGGTGAGGCCCGTCATGGCCAGCACTTTCAGGGTGGCGGGCGCCGGGCCGATGCCCATGATGCGCGGCGCCACGCCGGCGGTCGCCATCGCCACCACGCGCGCGCGCGGCGTCAGGCCATGGCGGGCGGCGCTCGCTTCGTCGGCCAGCAGCATCGCCACCGCGCCGTCGTTGACGCCGGAAGCATTGCCGGCCGTCACGGTGCCGTCAGGACGCACCACGGGTTTGAGTTTCGCCAGCGTTTCCAGGGTGGTGGCGCGCGGGTGCTCGTCGCGATTGACGATGATCGGGTCGCCCTTCTTTTGTGCGATGGTGACCGGGCAGATTTCGCTGTCGAACACGCCGGCCTGCTGCGCCGCCAGCGCCTTGGTTTGACTGGCCAGCGCCATCAGGTCCTGGTCCGCGCGGCTGATGCCAAAGTCGGTCGCCACGTTTTCCGCCGTTTCCGGCATCGAGTCGACGCCGTACTGGGCTTTCATCAAGGGGTTGACGAAGCGCCAGCCGATGGTGGTGTCTTCCATTTTCATGCCGCGCGAAAAAGCGCTGTCGGCCTTGCCCATCACGAACGGCGCGCGGCTCATGCTTTCCACGCCGCCGGCGATCATCAGGCCCGCTTCGCCGCTCTTGATAAAGCGCGCGGCGCTGCCGACGGCATCCAGGCCCGAGCCGCACAGCCGGTTCAGGGTGGCGCCCGGCACCGAGATGGGCAGGCCGGCCAGCAAGGCCACCATGCGCGCCACGTTGCGGTTGTCTTCGCCGGCCTGGTTGGCGCTGCCGTACAGCACGTCGGTGACGGCATCCCAGTCGACGTTCGGATTGCGCGCCATCAGGGCGCGGATCGGCACGGCGCCCAGGTCATCGGCGCGCACGCCGGACAGGGCCCCGCCGTAGCGGCCGAAGGCGGTGCGCTGGGCGTCACAAATAAAAGCTGCGGTCATGTTACTTTCCTCCAAGAAAGGGTACTAAAAAATCAGCGGGCGTCGGCCAGGGCGACCGGTGTCAGGGCCTGCAATTGTTCAAAGCTCAGGCCGTCGACCAGTTCGATCACGCTGGCGCCCTGCGGCCCCAGGTCGATCACGGCCAAGTCGCTGTAGATGCGGCTGACGCAGCCAACGCCGGTCAGCGGATAGGTGCATGCCTGCACCAGTTTGCTGTCACCGGCCTTGGTCAGCAATTCCATCATGACCCAGGTCTTTTTCGCGCCGATGGCCAGGTCCATCGCGCCGCCGACGGCGGGAATCGCGTCCGGCGCGCCCGTGTGCCAGTTGGCCAGGTCGCCGGTGGCGGATACTTGAAAGGCGCCCAGCACGCAGATGTCGAGGTGGCCGCCGCGCATCATGGCAAAGCTGTCGGCATGGTGAAAGTAGCTGCCGCCCGGCAGCAAGGTGACGGGCTGCTTGCCCGCGTTGATCAGGTCGTAGTCTTCCTCGCCGGGCGCGGGCGCCGGGCCCATGCCGATCACGCCGTTTTCGCTGTGCAAAATGATTTCGGCGCCGGCCGGCAGGTGGTTGGCCACCAGGGTCGGCAAACCGATGCCGAGGTTGACGACTGAGCCTTCATGGATGTCGGCCGCCACGCGGGCCGCCATCTGGTCTCGATTCCATTTGTTCATGCTGGTTTCCTTCAGGAAGCTTTGAAGCCGGCCGGGCCGGTGGCGGTGCGCGGCACTTGCACGATGCGCTGCACGAACAGGCCGGGCGTGATCACGTGTTCGGGATCGATGGTGCCCAGTTCGGCCACCTCGTGCACGGAGGCGATGCTGACCTTGGCGGCCATGGCCATGATGGGACCGAAGTTGCGCGCCGTCTTGCGGTAGGTGAGATTGCCCCAGCGGTCGCCCTGTTCGGCCTTGATCAGCGCGAAGTCGGCGTGGATCGGCGACTCGAACACATACATGCGGCCGTCGATCTCGCGCGTCTCCTTGCCCTTGGCCAAGTCGGTGCCATAGCCGGTGGGCGTAAAGAAGCCGCCGATGCCGGCGCCGGCGGCGCGGATGCGCTCGGCCAGGTTCCCCTGCGGCACCAATTCGAGTTCCAGCTTGCCGGCGCGGTACAAAGCGTCGAACACGTGCGAATCGGCCTGGCGCGGAAACGAGCAGATGATCTTGCGCACTTGCCCGTTTTTCAGCAGCGCGGCCAGGCCGGTGTCGCCATTGCCCGCATTGTTGTTGACGATCACCAGGTCGCGCGCGCCATGGGCGATCAGGCCGTCGATCAGCTCGGCCGGCTGGCCGGCGCCGCCAAAGCCGCCAATCATGACGGTGGCGCCATCGTGGATATCGGCCAGCGCCTCAAGCACGCTGGTACGGAGTTTATCGATCATGCGCTGTCTCCTGGTTGGAATCCGTGAAATTTGTTCTTTAGACGAACAATTATTCGTATTTAGAACATATTCATGAGAATATGCCTGTTCGCCGTGCTTGTCAATTTGCCGTTCATGACTAAGGCATGGCTATAATTGCCACCTTGATCAACTGGAATGCCCATGACCCAGCCCAGCACGCCCCTCCTCGCCACCGAAGAAACCCCGCGTCCCGGCGACAGTTATGTGCAATCGTTCGCGCGCGGACTGGCCGTGCTGCGCAGCTTTGGCGCCGAGGCGCCGCAGCAAACCCTGAGCGAGGTGGCGGAACGGGCGCAGCTGACGCGGGCCGGCGCGCGGCGCATCCTGCTGACCCTGCTGCAACTCGGTTATGTGGAAGCGGACGGCCGGCTGTTCCGCCTGACGCCCAAGGTGCTCGACCTTGGCTACGCCTATCTGTCCTCCTTGCCCGTGTGGACCCAGGCCCAGCCGCTGCTGGAGGAATTGATGCAGGCGCTGCGCCAGTCGTGCTCGGCCACCGTGCTCGACGGCGACGATATCGTCTACGTGGTGCGGCTGTCGGCGCACCGCACCATGTCGATCAACCTGGGCATCGGCAGCCGCCTGCCCGCCTACTGCACCTCGATGGGCCGCGTGCTGCTCTCAGGCCTGGCGCCCGACGCATTGCGCGCGCGGCTGTCGAAAATGGCGTTATTGAAAATCACGCCGGCCACCAAAGTCGATATCGAAGCGCTGATGGAAGAGATCGCCCAGGTACGGCGCCAGGGCTGGTGCCTGGTGCAGGAAGAACTGGAACAGGGATTGATCGCACTGGCCGCGCCCGTGTTCGACCGCAGCGGCAAGGTCGTCGCGGCGATCAATGTCAGCGGCCAGACGGCCGGGCCGTCGGTGGCGCAGCTGATGGAACACAGCTTGCCGAAACTGCTGGAGACGGCAAGCCGGGTCAGTGCCTTGATACGCGTGCAGCAATAGTTATTTTTTAAACTTGGCGCACGGGTCGGGCCGCGGCTGCGCCGGCATGGTCTGCGTCAGGTCGAAGGCGCCCGGATAGTTGCTGCCTGGCTCCAGGTAGCCGATGGTGCGCACATTGAGCTCCGGGTCGGCCAGTTTCAGCCAGCGCGGCACGCCGATGTCCTTGCGCACATGGCCATTGCCGGCAAACAGCACCACGCCGCGCGGCGCCTGGTCGCGGATCACCTTGGCCATCCAGATATCGCGCGCCACCTGGGCGTCGACCATGCCACCGATCATCATGTCGGGCAGCATGCCGCAATGGCCGTCCTGGATTTCCTTCTTTTGCGCTGCGAGGATGTCGGCCGGCACGGGGGCGGCCAGGTAGGTGCCGACCATGGCCGGCGTCATCGACCACTTCACGCCGTCGCGCACGGTGCGCGAGGCATCAGAACGCGACAGGTTGGCGGCGATCAGCGGCAACTGGTAGCTGATGACGAGATCGAGCACCGGGCGGTACAAGCTCCAGTCCCAGCGCGGCTGTTCCATCACGCGGATGATGCACTCGGGATCGGCGCAATCGCGGGCCGCGCGCGTCAGCAGGGGCTGGGTTTCGCGGTCGAACTGCTCCATGGCAATCGCAGGGCGCCAGCCGGCGGCGACCCGGCGCTGCAATTCCTCGAAACGCAGGCGGTGGCCTTGCACATTGTCGTGCACTTCGCCCAGCAGCAGCACTTGCGGATTGGGCAGGCTGTCGGCCACCGGCGCGGGCGCGGGCGGCGGCGACTTTTTCAGCAAGCCGCCGCAGGAGGCCAGCGCCAGCACGCCGCACAACAGGGTGGCGCGCGTGGCGGTACGCGCGGTGGCACGGAACGTCATGGTCTTCATGGTCGGGGATTCCTGGAATGGCGATGCGCCAGATTGTACCGTCTCAGGCGGGGGTGCGAGCAGCTTTGCGGCGTTCCAGCGCTTCGAAGATCAGCATGCCCACCAGCATGGCGCAAGCAAAGATCCACGCCTGCGGCAACAAGGTCAGCAGCGATACCAGCGCCGGCCCCGGGCAAAAGCCGGCGATGCCCCAGCCGGCGCCAAACGCCAGGCTGCCCAGCAGCAAGCGGCGGTCGATGCCTTGCGCGGTGGGCAACTGCATGACATCGCCCAGCAAGGCCGTGCGGCGCCGCCGCGCCAGCCAGAAGGCGGGCATGGCCACCAGGATGGCGCCAAGCATGACCAGCGCCAGCGAGGGGTCCCAGCTGCCGGCCAGGTCCAGGAAAGCGAGCACCTTGGCCGGATCGCTCATGCCGGAAATCAACAGACCGGTGCCGAACACCAGGCCGCTGAACAGGGAAAACAGCAGTCTCATGTGTCAACCCAGCGCATGGCGCAACAGATACACGGTGACAAAGCCGGCCGCCATGAAGGCGATGGTGGCCGCCAGCGAACGGGCTGACCAGCGCGACAGGCCGCACACGCCGTGGCCACTGGTGCAGCCGGCGCCATAGCGCACGCCCAGCCCGACCAAGAGGCCCGCCACGATCAAGGCGGGCGTGCCGGCGCCAATGTGCACCGCCGGCAGCGCATGGAACAAGCGATACAGCAAGGGGCTGGCCAGCAAGCCGGCCAAGAAGATCAGGCGCCAGGCCACGTCACCGTGGCGCGGACGCAGCAGGCCACCGGCAATGCCGCTGATGCCGGCGATGCGGCCATTGAACAGGATCAAGATGGCGGCGGCCAGGCCGATCAGCATGCCGCCGGCCAGCGAGGCCCACGGCGTGAACTGCTGCCAGGCGATCTGCATTGCGTCAGTCCGCTTCGTCGTTGAACAGTGGCCGCGGCGTGCAAAATTGCGCGTACAGCACCTGCAGCACGGCCAGCACGGCGGCGCTGGCGACACGGTAATAGATTTGCTTGCCATCGCGGCGGGTGGCGACCAGCATGTCTTCGCGCAGCACGCCCAGCTGCTGCGACAGGCTCGGCTGGCCGATGCCGGTCTTCTGTTCCAGGTCGCTGACGCAATGCTCGCCGTGCGACAACTGGCACAGCAGCATCAGGCGGTCGGCATTGCCCATCGCCTTCAATAAGGAACTGGCCTTGTAGGCGGACGCGCGCATGGCGTCGAGATTCAATTGCACGGATATATCAGGTGCTTGCAGCGTTTCCATCATGCCCTCCCACAGGCGCGGTCGTCATCGGCGAGCCGCCAATCGGGGCGACCCTGAAACAATATGCTAATCGATATAGTGTTTTCCTGCTGCCACGCGCGCCAAAAAAACAACAGCGTTTTTTCCGGCCATAGCGCTGGCATCCGGTTTGACATCTGGCGATAGTGAAACAGCTATCAAAATACTAAATATTCGTAACCAGAAGCAAATATAAATATAAAAATCATCACGATTTGTGGTCTAATATTGATATGCCATAACAGCGGATGGTTCGCGATGCCGCAGGCAGCCAGGGGAACAAGATGAAAATGCATCACATCGCAGGAACGGCCGCACTGGCCATGCTGGGCATGCTGCCGGTCCAGGCTGGAGTGGCGGCGCAGGACAGCGTGATGCGCGATGACACCGTGCGCATCACCGACACGCCGCCGTGGCGCGAAGCGGCCTTGCCGCCTGCGCGCCCGCTGGCTGGTCCGCAGGCGCCAATGTCAACGCCGCACTGGAGCTTGGCCGGCAACGCGCGCCACGGCGCCAATCCGGCCGCGCCAGCGCAGCAGGCCCGCACCATCACGCCCGTGCCGGAGACCAGCATGTACTCGATGCTGCTGGTGGGCCTGGGTTTGCTGGCGCTATGCGTACCGCGCGACAAGCAGGAAAAGTTCGACCAGGGCCGATAAGCGCACGTTATGGCGCCGGCGCAAAGTCGTACGTGAAATCATAGTAATGCTTGCCATTTTCGATGCGGATCGCCAGCTGGCCCTGCAAGCCCTGCAAGGCATCGGTGCCCGTGTCCGGCACCACCGTCACCGACAAGGTGGGCGCGCCACGCGTCATGGTGCCGCTGTGCTGCAAATAAAACGATCCCTGGCGCCCGTCCAGGCTGCCCTGCACCCGTTCCAGCGCCACATAACCGGCCGAGCCCGGCTCGCTGGCGCACGCTGAGCATTTCGCCGTGGCCGCTGGCATCCAGCGGCCCGTGATAGCGCTTGTCGAGCGACATGCGCCCCAGTCCCGATTGCGCGGCCGTGGCCGACAGCGCTTCGGGGGCCATCGTGACGTCAAATAGTCCGCTGATCTGTGGCATGCCGTCTCCTGTACTGAAATAAGTGGAAAGTAGATCACGCTGCCGTTGCCGGTCCGTTCAGCAAGGCAGCGAGTTTATGCATGGTGGCCCAGTTGCGCGAAGTCACGCCGTCGCCCAGCAGTATGCCGAGCGCGGCCACCACCTTGCTGGCCAGCACGCCATCGGGACACCATGCATACGCGGCCCAGCTGCCGACGGCCAGCGCTTCCGGTTGCCAGGGCTGGCCCAGCAGCGGCGCCAGGCGCGCGGTGTCGGCCGGCTTGTTCAGCACCAGCGCCAGCAGACGGGACGCATCACTGATTGGCGCCAGGGTGTTTTGCGCCATCAGCTCGCCAAACTGGCCGGCCGACAATACCGTCACCCGCGCGGCCACGCCCAGTTTCAGCACCAGCGCTTCCTCGATGCGCGTGGCCGAGGTGGCCGGCGGCACGCCGTCAGCCTCGAACACGGCATTGCCGCTGTTGAGGACGGTGCGCACCTCGCCGTAGCCCAGGTCGGCCAGCAGCTTGCGCAGGTCGGCCATCGCCACGCGCTTGGCGCGGCCGACATTGATGCCACGCAGCAATGCCACCTGCCGCTCATTGTGTTCGATCGCCATGCCCTTCTCCTTTGCTGTGCGCCAATGGCGTCACGCGCGGCAGGCGCAACAGAAAGGTGGCGCCCTGGCCCAGCGTGCTGCTGACCGTGATGGTGCCGCCAAATTGCTTGGCAATCAAGTTGAACACGATATTCAAACCGAGACCGGTGCCGCCCTGGCCGCGCCGCGTGGTGACAAACGGGTCGAACACGCGTTCCAGCAGGTCGGGCGCAATGCCGCGGCCATTGTCGCGCACCTGCATGATGATCCACTCCGCCCTGGCGTCCGGTTCCCCCTCCGCGTTTCCGTCCGCCTCGCAGCGCACGCCGATATGGATGGTGCCGGCCGTGTCGGGGTCGAACGCGTGCTCGACGCAATTGAGGACCAGGTTGGTCAGCACCTGCGCCAGCGCGCCGGGGTAGCTGTCGAACTCGATGCCGGACGGGCAGTCGATGATGACTTCGCTGCGGGTCTTTTTCAAGGTCGGCTGCAGGCTGTCCATCACTTCGACGATATACGCGCGCAACTCGAACGCGCGGCGCGCCTCGCTGACCTGATCGACGGCGATCTGCTTGAAGCTGTGGATCAGATGCGCGGCGCGGTAGGCATTGTTCATGATCAGGCGCGAACTTTCGCTGGCCGTTTCCAGGTAGCGCACGATATCGGTCTTTTTGATATTGCCGGTGGCCACCGCCGCGCCGATATGATCGGTCGCCTCCTTCAGCACCGAGGCGCTGGTCAGCGCGATGCCGACCGGCGTATTGATTTCATGCGCCACGCCGGCCACCAGGCTGCCCAGCGAGGCCAGCCGTTCGGACTGCAGCAGGGATTCCTGGGTGCGGCGCAAATCCATCATGGCCTGCGCCGTTTCCTGCTGCGAGCGCCGCGCCGCGTCTTCCGCATGGCGCGTGCGCTCGATAATCGATTTCAGCTTGCGCTGCACCGCATTGAAGCCGCGGATCACGTCGCCCAGTTCATCGCGCCGGCTTTCCGGCAATTCCTCGACCTCGTCGCTGCCGCGCGTGGCCAGGTCGAACAGGCCGTCGCGCAACTGGCGCAGCGGTCCGAAGACGATGCGCAGGCTCAGGCCCAGCGCCACCACCAGGATCACGTCGAGCAGCAGCACTTCGATCACCTTGCGCCGCACTTCGCCGTGCAGCGCCGCATCGATCTGCTCGCGGCTGAAATTGACCACCACCTTGCCCACGATTACCGGCGTGCCGCCGCTGGCGGCGGCCACCGCGTCGCGAAACACCAGCGGCGCCTCGATCGCCGTGCCGCCCATCGCCCCATCGCGCACCAGGGGCGCCAGCGCGCCGCTGGTGTCGCGCATTTCGCCGGCGAACAGCCCCACCGACGCGTCGTACACGCGGATGCCGACCAGTTCCGGCGGCAGCATTTCGGCCGCGACGATGCTGTCGACCTTGGTTTTGTCGAGGTCCCACAGGGCCGAGGGCAAGCTGGTCTGCAAGCGCGTCAGCACGCCGCTGCGCAAGCGTGTGCTGCCCGCTTCGAGTTCCTTGCTGAGAGTATATTGGGTATAACTGCCGGAAATGCCGAGCACCAGGGTAACGATGACGATGAAAAGCAAGGTCAGCCGGACTTGGATACGTACCATCAAACAACACTCCCAGGGCCTGGTCTGGCGGCCCGCGGCGCGGGCATGGAGACGTCAGACACCGTGAAATGTACGGTATGGCCTGCAGATTGGCAAGAATAAGCGGGATTTACAGCAAACGCGCCCCAGGCGTAGCATGGCTGCGGAATCACCCGGGGCCACAAAGGGTTAATTGCGCCACGGCAATGGTAATATCGTGCATCACAGGAGGAGTCGTCATGGCGGTCACGCATCAACATTTACCCTTGGACCAGGTCCGTCCGGGCATGATCTTGTCCGATGTGCTGCTCGATGCACACGGGCAAGTCCTGCTGCCGCAAGGCGCGGTCCTGACGGAAAACATGCTGTCGCTGATGCCGCGCCACGGCATCGACATGCTGCCCATCGCCGCGCCCGGCATGTCGCCGGAAGAGCAAGCAAAGCAGCAGGAAGCGCACCGCGCGCGGCTGGACTATCTGTTCCGCAAGTATGACCCCGACCATCCCGCCGACGCGGCCACCAGCATGCTGCACAGCTATGTCAGCAGCTACCGACTGGGAGCACAGGCATGAACCCCGGCCAGGCCCAGCTGACGGCCGACGATATCGTGGCCCATCTCGACGACCTGCCGTCGCTGCCGGTGGTGGTGATGGAATTGCTCAACAGCATAGACCAGGAAGACGTCGATATTTCCGTGCTGGCGAAAAAAGTATCGTATGACCAGGCGCTGACGGCCAAGACCCTGCGCCTGGCGAACTCGTCGCAATACGGCCTGCAGGTCAAGGCGACCACCATCCAGCAGGCGATCACCTACCTGGGCTTCCAGACCACGCGCAGCCTGATCATGTCGGCGGCGATTACCGGCTGCTTTCCGGAAGGGCGCTGCGCGGGGTTTGACGACAAGGAATTCTGGCGCCACTCGGTGGCCACCGCCGCCTGCGCCAAGGTGCTGGCGCGGCAGATCCGCTTCAACCAGGATTACGCGTTTACGGCCGGGCTGTTGCACAATATCGGCCGCCTGGTGCTGGTATCGAGCTTTCCGGAACAGTATGCGCAAGTGATCGCGTACCGCACCGAACACGATTGCACCGTGCTCGAAGCCGAGCGCACGGTGCTGGGCGTGGACCATGTACAGGCCGGCGTGGCGCTGGCCGAGCGCTGGAATTTTTCCGACACCATGCGCCTGGCGATCGGCAACTATCCGACGCCGGAAGCGCCGGGCGCCGGTTTCCTGGCCGCCCTAATCCATGTGGCCAACGCCATCGTCTGCGCGCTGGATCTGGCGCAGGCCGGCGACGACATGGTGCCGCAGGTGTCGCTGGTGGCGTGGAATGCGCTGGGGCTGTCGGAAGAAACGTATTTGCAGCTGTTCCGCGAAACCGAGCTGCGCTATGACGAAATCACGGCCGCCCTGCTGAATCAGGCAGGCTGAATAAGGCAGGCTGATCAATAGCGGGCACGCAAACGCAAACGGCTCGCGCCGCAAGGCGAAAGCCGTTATCCGTACTGCAGGGTCCCATGCCGCCCGCTTGCCGCTGGAGCGTGGCCGCCTGCAGCGCTGCAAGCGTCACGCTCAGCGCCCAGGCGCCACATCAGTGATGCGCGTAATTCGATTCTTTTGCATCACCGCGCTCTTCCGCTTTTGGACGGCCCTGGGCGTCCGACAGGCGGTACTTGGTGCGGCGGTCGCCCATCAGGTCGCGCAGGTCACGGATGCTCATGCCCGTCACTTCGTGCATGCGGATCAGCAGCGAGGCGCCGACCGGCAAGCGGTGGTGGCGGATCTTGCTGATGACCGGTGGCGCCACTTCCAGCAGACGCGACAAGGCTGCATCGTTTTTCAGCTGCATCTTACTCAGCAAAATGTCGAGCAGGTGGTTGGGGTTGTAGCTTTCTTGAGATGCCAGTGCATGATGTGCCATGATTTTTCCTCGTCTGGTGAATGTTGAAAATAATGCCGATCTGAACTTAAGGCTGGCTTAGAGTGTTTCAAAAGAACGCGGTCCCAGCCTTTCCCTCCCCTCAATCCCCTACACTCGATAATCCGAATGAATTGCATATAAGGCAATATACTAGTTCAAACCGCCAGCACTCGCGCGCAACGCAACCCTCACGATTGTTAAATATCAATCAAGCTGCTGGTTGCCTTTGCAACGATGCCATTTCAACACATTAGGATGCGAACCGGCCGCACACTAGGCTTTGCAGCAACTTGTTACAAATCAATGGTGACACACGGCAATGGTTGCCTTTGCACCCAACTGGCTCGCCCCTGCCCGGGGGCAAGCGCGCCATGGCCCGGCGCGGCAATTTACGTTAAACTATCGCCTGACCGCAGCTTGCCTGCCGCCGCACGACCCGGCCCGAGACGTACCAGCACCTGTACCGCGCCCGCGCCCGCTCTGCGCAGCATCCACCCCCGCACCCATTACCGCTAAAGCGCCTGACTCCATGCAGAAAAAAGTATTCATTAAAACCTTCGGCTGCCAGATGAACGAGTACGACTCGGACAAGATGGCCGACGTGCTGGGCGCCTCCGATGGCCTGGTGCGTACCGACACGCCGGAAGACGCCGACGTGATCCTGCTCAATACCTGCTCGGTGCGTGAAAAGGCGCAGGAAAAAGTGTTTTCGGACCTGGGCCGGCTGCGTGAACTGAAGCTGGCCAACCCCAACCTGCTGATCGGCGTGGGCGGCTGCGTGGCCTCGCAGGAAGGCGACGCCATCGTCAAGCGCGCGCCGTATGTCGACATGGTGTTCGGCCCGCAGACCCTGCACCGCCTGCCGCAGATGATGGAACTGCGCCGCTCGAGCGGCGCCGCGCAGGTCGACATCAGCTTTCCGGAAATCGAAAAATTCGACCATATGCCGCCGGCCAAGGTCGACGGCGCCTCGGCCTTCGTCTCGATCATGGAAGGCTGCAGCAAATACTGCAGCTACTGCGTGGTGCCGTACACGCGCGGCGAGGAAGTGTCGCGCCGCTTCGAAGACGTGCTGACGGAAGTGGCGGGCCTGGCCGCCCAGGGCGTCAAGGAAATCACCCTGCTGGGCCAGAACGTGAACGCCTACCGCGGCGTGATGGAAGGCGGCGAGATCGCCGACTTCGCACTGCTGCTCGAATACGTGGCCGATATTCCCGGCATTGCGCGCATGCGCTTCGTCACCAGCCACCCGAAGGAGTTTACCCAGCGCCTGATCGAAGCCTATGCCAAGATCCCGCAATTGGTCGACCACCTGTACCTGCCGGCCCAGCACGGCTCCGACAAGATCCTCGGCGCCATGAAGCGCGGCTACACGGGGCTGGAATACAAGTCCATCATCCGCCGCATCCGCGCCGTGCGCCCGAACATGGCGATCTCGTCGGACTTCATCGTGGGGTTCCCGGGCGAGACGCAAGCCGACTTCGACGCCATGATGAAACTGATTCTTGATGTCGGTTTCGACAACAGCTACAGCTTCATCTTCAGCAAGCGCCCCGGCACGCCGGCCGCCAACCTGGAAGACGACACGCCGCATGAAGTCAAGCTGGCCAGATTGCAGCAGCTGCAGGCGGCCATCGACGCCAATACGCGCAAGTACAGCCTGGCGATGGTCGGCACGGTGCAGACCATCCTGGTCGAAGGCCGCTCGAAGAAGGACACGATTGATCGCGAACTGCAAGGCCGCACCGAGAACAACCGCGTGGTCAATTTCGACGCCGGCCCCGATGGGCTGCACCTGATCGGCCAGCTGGTCGAGGTGCGCATCACCGAGAGCCATTCCTACACCCTGCGCGGCGAACTCGTCGCCGGCGCCACCGCATTGAAAAGAGCCAGTTGAAAACCAAAGCCCCGATCCAGCCGCACTACTTCATTCCCGAGCCGCTCGACAACACGCGCCTGGCGCATTTGTGCGGGCCGCTCGATGAAAACCTGCGCCAGATTTCCGCCGCCCTCGACGTGACGATCTTCCGCCGCGGCGAAAAATTCATCGTCGGCGGCAGCAACGCCGGGCGCGCCGTGGAAATCCTGGAGCAGTTCTACGCCATCGCCAACAAGGTCGTGCCGCTGGAAGAAGTGCAGCTGGCCCTGGTGGAACAGCGCGCCGGCCTGTCGGCCGCGTCGGAACACCATGCGCACCAGGCCGATGCACCCGCGTCCACCTTTGTCGAACCCGATATCGCCAGCCCGGTGCTGAAAACGCGCCGCAGCGACCTGCGCGGGCGCACGCCGCACCAGATCGCCTACCTGCGCAGCATCCTCGAACACGACATCAGCTTCGGCGTGGGACCGGCCGGCACCGGCAAGACCTATCTGGCCGTCGCCTGCGCAGTGGACGCGCTCGAACGCGACGCCGTCAAGCGCATCATCTTGACGCGCCCGGCCGTCGAAGCGGGCGAGCGCCTGGGCTTTTTGCCGGGCGACCTGGCGCAAAAGGTCGACCCTTACCTGCGCCCGCTGTACGACGCCCTGTACGATTTGCTGGGCTTTGACCGCACGCAAAAGCTGTTCGAGAAACAGGTGATCGAGATCGCGCCGCTGGCCTACATGCGCGGGCGCACCCTGAACCACGCCTTCGTGATTCTCGACGAGGCGCAGAACACCACCGTCGAACAGATGAAAATGTTTTTGACCCGCATCGGCTTTGGCAGCAAGGCCGTGGTGACGGGCGACGTGACCCAGGTCGACCTGCAGAAAAGCCAGAAGAGCGGCCTGATCGACGCCGTGCAGGTATTGAAGGACGTGCGCGGCATCGGCTTCACGCAATTTAACAGTACCGACGTGGTGCGCCATCCGCTCGTGGCCCGCATCGTCGACGCCTATGAAACGGCGCAGGCGGCCGATACCAATGCCACCATCGTCCCCCTATTGAAACCAGCTGCCGCCAAAAATGTCCGAAAAAAATAAACTGTCCCTGTCCGTGCAATACCCGGACACCCGCCTGGCCACCGTGATCACGCGCCCGAAGATCCGGCGCTGGGTCCAGGCGGCCCTGCTGGCGCCGGCCGAACTGACGATCCGCTTTGTCGACGCGGAGGAAGGCCGTACGCTCAATCGCGACTACCGCGAAAAAGACTACGCCACCAATGTGCTGACGTTTGCCTACAACGAAGGCGAAGAGCTGAGCGACGACGAGCCGACCCGCGCCGACATCATCCTGTGCACCGACGTGCTGGAAAAGGAAGCGGCGGAGCAACAGAAAAGCGTGGAAGAGCACACCGCCCACCTGATCGTGCACGGCGTGCTGCATGCCCAGGGCTACGACCACATGGATGACGAGGAGGCGGCCGAGATGGAAGGGCTGGAAACGGAGATCCTGGCGACGCTGGGCATCGGCGACCCGTACGCGGACCAGAAGTAATCGCAAAGCCGGCACATGCCGGCTTTTTTTACGGCATCACCACGCGCTGTAATTGGCCGGCAGCCAGCGGTAGCCGTTACCCTCTTTGGCGATATGGCCGATGCCGGGAAAGCTCAGGTGCGCCGCGCCGACCCAGTAACCGTTTTTCGCCGCATCGGCCAGCTCGCCGGCGCGCTGCGCTTTCGCCGCGGCCGCATCGACATCGAAACGGATGGTGGTGCCGGGATGCGGGAATTGCACCGCGCCCGCATGCAGCATGTCGCCCAGCAGCAGCAATTTCTGCCCGCCGCTTTCCACCGCATAGTAGCTGTGGCCCGGCGTATGGCCAGGGGCCGCCACCGCGCGGATGCCGGGCACGATCTCGGCGCCGCCCTGGAACGGTGTCAGCTTGCCCGCCGCCACATACGGCGCCAGCATCGCCTGCGCTTCGTCAAAACCATGGCGCTGGCCTTCGGCGGCACCGGCCTGGTTGGCGCGGTTCAGCCAGAAGTCGCTGTCGTGCCGGTCCACATACACTTGCGCGTTCGGAAACAGCCGCTGGCCGTCATGCGACAGGCCGCCCGAATGGTCGGCGTGAATATGCGTGAGCAGCACCGCATCGATCTGTTCGGGCGCGTAGCCGGCATTGCGCAGGCTGCGCTGCAAGCGGCCCGCCTGGGCGCCCCTGGGCAGGCCAAACAGGTCGCCCGCGCCCGTATCGACCAGCACCAGCTGCTTGCCGGTATTGATCAAAAAGGCATTGATCGAGGTTTCCGTCATCGGTTGCAAGTGTGCCTCGCGCAGGCTGGCGGCCAGGGTGGCCGGCTTGATCTCGGTCAGCAGCTTGTCGAGCGGGATGGTGACGGTGCCGTCGGACAGGGCCGTGACCTGGAACTGGCCCAGCATCATGCGATAGATGCCCGGCGCCGGCGTCTGGTCGAACGGCGCGGCGGCCAGCGCCGCGTGGGACAGCGTCAGGCCGGCGACAACGGCGGCCAGGGTTTTGCGAGCAAACATGGAAGACCTTTCAAAAGAAGCGATACCGCAGTAGACTCCTTTCCCATATATAAATGAAATTGATTATTTGAATGAAAGGCATCCAAATGCTGGATATCCGTGGCGTCGACCTGCCCCTGCTGGTGTCGCTCGACGTGCTGCTGGACGAAAAACACGTGACGCGCGCGGCCGTCCGCTTGCACCTGAGCCAGCCCGCCATGTCGGCCCAGCTGGCCCGGCTGCGCGCGCTGTTCGACGACGCCCTGCTGGTGCCGGCCGACTCCGGGCGCGGCATGCTGGCCACGCCGCGCGCGCTTCAATTGCAGGCGCCGCTACGTGCGGCGCTGGCGATGCTGGGGCAAGCCGTGCGCCGCGATGCGCCACCATTCGATCCGCGCACGGCCGAACGCACCTTTCATATCGCCGGCAACGACAACGCCGTGCTGATGCTGATGCTGCCGGTGGTGCAACAGGTGGCGGCAATCGGCGGGCCAGGGCTGAAACTGGCGTTTCGCACGCCCGAACCGGCACAGCTGGCCGGGCAGATGGAACGCGGCGAGATCGACCTGCTGGTCGGCGGCAGCCGCTTCGTCCCCGCCACCTTGCACAAGAGTCCGGTGCTGCTGGTCGAGCACCGCATGGCGCAGCGCAAGGGCCATCCGCGCGGCGTGGCGCCGCTGGACCTGGACAGCTATTGCGCGCTGCGCCATATCGTCGTCTCGACCAACGGCAGCTTTCACGCCTTTATGGACGAGATGCTGGCGCGGGAAGGCCGCGCGCGCAGCGTGGCGATCGCCGTGGCCCAGTACAACCTGGTGCCGCCAATGCTGGCGGCCACGGATCTGGTCTGCACGCTGCCGTCGCGCTTCCTGGAGCGCTTTGAAGGCCAGCTCGACACGTTTGACTTGCCCTTGCGCGTGCCGGCGCTGGACCTGTCGCTGGCCTGGCATCCGCGCAGCGAGCACGATGCGGGTTTGCGCTGGCTGCGCGAGCAAGTGGTGGCAAGCAGCCCGGGCATGCCACAATAGCGGCATCAAACAACCACGCAAGGACACACTATGGGCACCTGGGCACTGGACGCCTTCGGCAACGACTACGCCATGGACTGGGCGCAGGATCTGCAGGAATACAGGACGCTGGAACTGGTCGAGACCACGCTCGACAACGTGATCGACAGCACCGAAGAAGAACTGGAAGCGCCATTCGCCGCCGAAGCGCTGGCCGCGCTGGACGTGATCGCGCGCCTGGCGGGAAAGCCCGGCGCACCGGATCCCGCCATGCAAGAAGTGGACGAATGGGTGGCCGCCTGCAAGAAGAAGATCACGCCGCCACTGCTGGACAAGGCGCGCCTGGCTTTCGAGCGCATCGTCTCGGAGTCGTCGGAGCTGCGCCAGTTGTGGCAGGAAAGCGAACATTTCGCGGAATGGCAGGCCGAGGTGGCCGCCTTGCGGCTGCGCGTGCTCGGTGTATCCGCCGCGCCAGCTGCCTGAAACGTCGGCAATAAACGTAGTAAATTCACACCAAAAGCGCGGAATATCGGCATCCGGCCGCTTTTGGTGTATCCTGTATCCCTTCGCAACAACGGCTCACGCCTCCTATGCCCGAGCATCCTAGTGGCGTCAGAACTGACGTCAAGCCCCACCGGTCACTGTTTGAACGCCTGACCGCACTCATTTCCCCCGAGCCAGAGAACCGTGCAGAATTGCTCGAGGTTCTACACGATGCGCACGAACGCAAGCTGATCGACGCCGACGCCCTGTCGATGATCGAAGGCGTGTTCCAGGTGTCGGATCTCTGCGCGCGCGACATCATGATTCCCCGTTCGCAAATGGATGTCATCGACATCAGCAAGCCGATCGAGGAATGGATGCCGGAAGTCCTGTCGACCGCCCACTCGCGTTTTCCCGCGATCGAGGGCGAACGCGACAAGGTCATCGGCATCCTGCTGGCGAAAGACCTGCTGCGCTACTACGCGGAAGAGTCCTTCGACGTGCGCGAGATGCTGCGCCCCGCCATTTTCATCCCCGAATCGAAACGCCTGAATGTGCTGCTGCGCGACTTCCGCGCCAACCACAATCACATGGCCATCGTGGTCGATGAATACAGCGGCGTTGCCGGCCTGATCACCATCGAAGACGTGCTGGAACAGATCGTCGGCGATATCGAGGACGAATACGACTTCGACGAAGCCGAGGACAATATCCTGTCGCTCAGGGAAGGCCAGTTCGGCCCGCGCTGGCGCGTCAAGGCCTTGACCGAGATCGAGCAGTTCAACCAGGAACTCGGTTGCCGCCTGTCGGACGATGATGTCGACACCATCGGCGGCCTGGTCTCCAAGCATCTGGGCCGCATGGCGCACAAGGGCGATATCTTCGACCTGGGCGACTTGCGCTTCGAGGTGCTGCGCGCAGACGCGCGCCAGGTGCACGTGCTGCTGGTCGAGCGCCTGCCCGACGTGCCGGAACTGGAACTCTGACATGCGCGTGCTGTAGATGCGTTTCCGACGCGTTGATCCCAACGCCGCCGCCAAGCCGCCCCGCAGCACGGGTTCGCGCATGCTGATCGCCGCCATTGCCGGCGCGGTGGCGGTGCTGGCGTTTGCACCATTCGGCTACTGGCCGCTGCAAATCATCAGCCTGGCCGTGCTGTTCTACCAGGTGCTGCGCGCGGCCGACATCAAGAGCAGCGCGCGCGTCGGCTGGGCCTACGGCTTCGGCTGGTGCGGCGCCGGCACCCACTGGCTGTATATCTCGCTGCACCGCTATGGCGACATGGCCGCGCCGCTGGCCGTCATCGCCGTCGCCTTGCTGGCGCTGCTGATGGCGATCTACGTGGCGCTGGCGATGGGCGCGGCCGCCTGGCTGCGCCGCCGCTGGGTCTTGTCCCTGCCGGCCATGACGCTGCTGGTGTTACCTGCCATGTGGACCCTGTTCGAATGGACGCGCGGCTGGCTGTTTACGGGCTTTCCGTGGCTGGCCACCGGCTACGCCCACAATGCCAGCCCCCTGGGCGGCTTTGCGCCCCTCATCGGTTCGTATGGCCTGGGCTGGCTGGCGGCGCTGTCCGCCGGCGCCCTGCTGCTGCTGACGCATCCGCTGCCGCGCACGCGCTGGATCGCCCTCGCCGGCGTGCTGGCCCTGTATGGCGCCGGCATCGGCCTGCGTCATGTCGACTGGACGCATGCGGTGGGCCGCCCGATCACGGTGCGCCTGTTGCAGGGCAATGTGCCGCAGCAGCAGAAATTCGATCCCGCCTTCGTGCTGGGCGCCCTGCGGATGTACCAGCAGGCGATCACCAGCGCGCCGGCCGACCTGATCGCCACGCCGGAAACGGCCGTCACGGTGCTGCCGCATCAGCTGCCAGACGGCTACCTGGAAGGCCTGGGCGCGTATGCCCGGCAGACCGGCAGCACGCTCTTGGTCGGCATGCCGGTACTCGACGAAGAACGCCGTTTCTACAATGCGGCGGTCGGCATCACGCCGAATGGCGCGCCGGGTCCCTACTACCAGTACCGCAAGCACCATCTGGTGCCGTTCGGCGAATTCGTGCCGCCCGGCCTGCACTGGTTTGTCGCCATGATGGCGATTCCCCTCGGTGACATGGGCCGTGGCGCGCGCGTGCAGCCGCCGTTGCAGGTACGCGACCAGCTGGTGCTGCCGAATATCTGCTACGAAGACCTGTTCGGCGAAGAGATCGCCGGCCAGTTGGCCAATGCCCACCGCCATGGCAAGCAATCGGCGTCGGTGCTGCTGAATATCTCGAACCTGGCCTGGTTCGGCGACTCGATCGCGATTCCCCAGCATTTGCAGATTTCGCAGATGCGCAGCCTGGAGACGGGCCGGCCGATGCTGCGTTCGACCAATACCGGCGCCACCGCCGTGATCGACGGCAAGGGCGTGGTGGTGAGCCTGCTGCCACCGGCGCAGCAAGGCACCCTGGCGGCCACGGTGCAGGGCATGGGCGGCATGACGCCGTATATCTTGTACGGCAACAAACTGATGCTGGCCCTGAACGCGCTGGCCTTGCTCGCCGCCTTCCTGCTGGGCCGCCGCGCCCGCAAGCTGTGAGCAAAGGCGAATTGACACAAGAGTCACAGTAGCGTCATAAAACCCGCTAAAATTAGCAAAATCCCGGCCCGGACGCCTGCCTGCCTTGCAGCGCAGGCGTCCGGGCTTCAAGCAAACCTTAACAAAGCGCAGCTTTTCGCGCGGCGAACCCATACGATGCTCACATTTCAACAAATTATCCTGACCTTGCAAACCTATTGGGACAAGCAAGGTTGCGCCCTGCTCCAGCCCTACGACATGGAAGTCGGCGCCGGTACCTTCCACACCGGTACCTTCCTGCGCGCGATCGGTCCGGAACCATGGCGCGCCGCGTATGTGCAGCCGTCGCGCCGCCCGAAAGATGGCCGCTATGGCGAAAACCCGAATCGCATGCAGCACTACTACCAGTACCAGGTGGTATTGAAACCGGCGCCGGAAAACATCCTCGACCTGTATCTCGGTTCGCTGGCCGCGCTGGGCCTGGACCTGAAGCAGAACGACGTGCGCTTTGTCGAAGACGACTGGGAAAGCCCGACCCTGGGCGCCTGGGGCCTGGGCTGGGAAGTCTGGCTGAACGGCATGGAAGTGACGCAGTTCACCTACTTCCAGCAAGTGGGCGGCCTCGATTGCAAGCCGGTGCTGGGCGAGATCACCTACGGCATCGAACGCCTGGCGATGTATCTGCAGGGCGTGGAAAACGTGTATGACCTGGTCTGGACCGAGTGGGAAGAAAACGGCACGACGAAAAAACTGACCTACGGCGACGTGTTCCACCAGAACGAAGTGGAGCAGTCGACCTACAACTTCGAGCACGCCAACACCGAGCTGCTGTTCGAACAGTTTGGCAACTACGAAGCCGAAGCCAAGCGCCTGATCGAGCTGCAACTGACCCTGCCGGCCTACGAAAAAATCATGAAGGCCTCGCACAGCTTCAATATGCTCGATGCGCGCGGCGCCATCTCGGTGACGGAGCGCGCCGCCTATATCGGCCGCGTGCGCACCCTGTCGCGCCTGGTCGCCCAGGCCTATTACGACTCGCGCGAGCGCCTCGGCTTCCCGATGCTGCCAGCCGCCGAACGTACCGAAGCCCCTGCCGCTCCTGCCGCCTAACTGACGCCGTACCAGACAAGAACACCATGAACCAAACACTGCTTATTGAACTGCTGACCGAAGAACTGCCGCCGAAAGCGCTGGCCAAGCTGGGCGCCGCCTTTGCCGCCGGCATCGTCAACGGCCTCAAATCGCGCGACTTCCTGGAAGAAGACAGCGTCGCCACCAGCTACGCCTCGCCGCGCCGCCTGGCCGTCTCGATCACCAATGTGCGCGAAGTCTCGCCCGACAAATCGATCCGCGAAAAAGTGCTGCCGGTCTCGGTGGCGCTGGACGCGAACGGCAACGGCACCGCGCCGCTGGCGAAAAAACTGGCCGCGCTGGGCTTTCCCGACCTGGCGGTGGCGGACCTGGAACGCGCCGCCGACGGCAAGGCCGAGAGCTTTTTCTACACGCATACGGCGCCGGGCAGCCAGTTGGCCACCGGCGCGCAGGCGGCGCTGCAAGAATCGGCTGCCAAGCTGCCGATTCCAAAACTGATGAGCTACCAGCGCCCCGACGGCAGCACCGTGCAATTCGTGCGCCCGGCCCACAGCCTGATCGCGCTGCACGGCATCAACGTGCTGCCCTTGACCCTGCTAGGCTTGACGGCCGGCCGCGAGACCCTCGGCCACCGCTTCCTGACCAATGGCGAACCGATCACCATCAAGCACGCGGAAAACTATGCCGCCAGCCTGATCCTCGACGCCAGCGTGATCGCCAGCGTCGAAGAACGCAAGGCCACCATCCGCGCCCAGCTGCTGGAAAAAGCCGGCGCCGATCAAGTGCTGATGCCCGAATCGCTGCTCGATGAAGTCACCGCCCTGGTCGAATGGCCGGTGGTCTACGAGTGCCACTTCGAGGAAGAATTCCTGGCCGTGCCGCAGGAATGTTTGATCCTCACCATGCAGACCAACCAGAAATACTTTGCGCTGACCGATGCGGATGGCAAGCTGCGCTCGCGCTTCCTGATCGTCTCGAACATCGCCACCGACACGCCCGAGCACATTATCGGCGGCAATGAGCGCGTGGTACGTCCGCGCCTGTCCGACGCCAAGTTCTTCTTCGAACAGGACAAGAAGAAAACGCTGGCATCGCGCCTGCCGCTGCTGGCCAATGTGGTCTACCACAACAAGCTGGGCACCCAAGCCGCGCGCACGGAACGCGTCACCGCGATTGCCGGCGCGATTGCTTCAAAATTAGGTGGCGACGTCGAGCTGGCAAAACGCGGCGCCCTGCTGGCCAAGGCCGATCTGCTGACCGACATGGTCGGCGAATTCCCCGAGCTGCAAGGCATCATGGGCACCTATTACGCGCGCCATGACGGCGAGCCGGAAGAAGTGGCGCTGGCCGCCTCCGAGCACTACCAGCCCCGTTTTGCCGGCGACGCGCTGCCGTCGACCGCCACCGGCACGGCCGTGGCGCTGGCCGACAAGCTCGAAACCCTGGTCGGCATCTGGGCCATCGGCCTGGCGCCGACCGGCGACAAGGACCCGTTCGCGCTGCGCCGCCATGCGCTGGGCGTGCTGCGCATGCTGCTGGAAAAACGCCTGCCATTGTCGATCCAGGGCTTGCTGGCGGACGCCGCCGCGCAATTTGCAGCCGTTCCCGGCTTCAAGGACCCGGTGGCCGACGTCACCACCTTCATGCTGGACCGCCTGCGCGGCATCCTGCGCGAGCGCGGTTTCTCGCCGAACGAGATCGAAGCGGTGGTGGCGCAGAACCCGGATCGCCTGGACGATATCGTGCAGCGCCTGGAAGCGGTGCAGGCGTTTGCCGCGCTGCCGGAAAGCGCCTCGCTGGCCGCGGCCAACAAGCGCATCACGAATATCCTGAAAAAGAACGAGGAAGCACTCAAGCTGGTTGCCGATAATGGCGTCAGCGTGGCGCTGCTGCAGGACGAGGCCGAGAAAACACTGGCCGCCGCCGTCTCGCGCGTGCAGCCGGAAGTCGACGCGGCCTTCGCCAGGGGCGACTTCACGGGCACCCTGCAGACGCTGGCGCAGCTGCGCGACGATGTCGACGGCTTCTTCAACGACGTGATGGTGATGGCCGAGGATGTCGCCCTGCGCAACAACCGCCTGGCCCTGCTGTCGTCGCTGCACGGCATGATGAACCGCGTGGCCGACATTTCCAAGCTGGCGGCATAATGGGCGCGCCGGCGATGAAACTGATCATCCTCGACCGTGATGGCGTCATCAATCATGATTCGCCGGACTTCATCAAGTCGCCGGCCGAATGGCTGCCGATACCGGGCTCGCTCGAAGCGATCGCCCGCCTGAACCAGGCCGGCTACCGGGTGGTGATCGCCTCGAACCAGTCCGGCATCGCGCGCGAATACTTCGACATGTCGGTGCTCAACGCGATCCACCAGAAGATGCACACCCTGGCGCAGCAGGTCGGCGCCGATATCGACGCCATCTTCTTCTGCCCGCATGCGGGCGCCGACAATTGCGACTGCCGCAAGCCCAAGCCGGGCATGTTCCATGAAATCTCGCAGCGCTACAACACCAGCCTGAAAGGCGTGCCGACCGTCGGCGATTCGCTGCGCGACCTGCAGGCCGGCTTCATCAGCGGCTGCGTGCCCTACCTGGTCCTGACCGGCAAGGGCACAAGCACCAATGAAACAGGCGGACTGCCACCCGGCACCCAGGTCTTCGCCGACCTGGCCGCCATGGTCAACCACCTGCTCAAGGCGCCGGCTAGCGCCGCGCCATCGCCCACCGTGGCATTCAGTATTTAACTCCGGAGAACCGCTTGCGTACCATTTCCCTGTTCCTCAGGTCCCTGCTGTTCATGGTCATCATGATCGTGGCCACCATCATCTGGGCCTGCGCCTGTTTTTTTGCCGCGCCATTCAGTTATAACAAGCGCTATTGGTTCACGTCGCGCTGGAACGTGTTCATCATCTGGTGCGCCAAGGTCATTTGCGGCATCCGCTATGAAGTCAAGGGCGCCGAAAACTTCCCCGACGCGCCGGCCATCGTGCTGTCGAAACACCAGTCGGCCTGGGAAACCATCTTCCTGCTGCCCAGCCTGCCGCGCCCGCTGGTGTATGTCTTCAAGAAGGAAATCCTGTACATTCCGTTTTTCGGCTGGGCCATGGCGCTGCTGCGCATGATCCCGATCGACCGCAAGCAGGGCAAGCACGCCTTCAAAAGCGTGGTCGCGCACGGAAAACGCCGCCTCGCCGATGGCCAATGGATTATCATGTTCCCCGAAGGCACCCGCATCCCGGTCGGCCAGGCAGGCAAGTACAAGAGCGGCGGCACGCGCCTGGCGATTGCCACCGGCGCGGTGGTGGTGCCGATCGCCCATAACTCGGGCGAGTGCTGGCCCAAGCAGTCATTTCTCAAGCGGCCGGGAGTGATCACGGTCTCGATAGGCAAACCGATTTCGCCGGAAGGGCAAACCCCGGACAGCATGATGCAACAGGTGGAAAATTGGATAGAATCAGAAATGCGCGTCATTTCGCCTCACGCCTACAACGCTGGCTAGACGGCATCAGCGCGGTCATCCAGGAGCCGACCCTGCGCGAGCAGATGAAGACCATCAGGGTCGGCGACCAGCAACTGGATCTGTTCGCGCATGACGTCTCGACCAGCACGCCCCCGGTGGCGCGCCCCACGGCGCCGCCGGTGCTTCCCGTTGCCGAACCGGTCCCGGTCCCGTTACCGCCAGTTGCACCACCCATCGCTGTTCCTTCTCCACCTTCCCTGCCTCCGCTTCCTTCCCCTCCCCGCACCGCCGACGGCCCGCCGCTGCGCCAGTTGCAGCTTGGCCCCCACCTGCTCGAATTCGCCCTGCGCCGCTCGACGCGCCGCTCGATCGGCTTCATGATCGACGACAATGGCCTGCGCGTGACCGCGCCCAAGCGCGTCACCCTGGCCGAAATCGACAACGCCATCCGCGCCAAGCAGGGCTGGATTATCTCGAAATTGCAGGAACGCGGCGAGCGCAAGGTACAGCGCCAGCAGCGCCCTCCCGTGGTGTGGGTCGACGGCGCCGTGCTGCCCTACCTGGGCGGCGAGATCACCCTGCGCCTGCACCAGGCGGCGCGCCACCGCGCCAGCTTCCAGCGCGACACCGGTGAGCTGCATGTGTGGGTCACGCCAACCGGCACCGAGCAGCAATTGAAAGAGAAAGTGAAAGCCTGGTTCCAGCACGAGGCGCGCCAGCTGTTCGAGGAACGGCTGGACCTGTATGCGGCCAGGCTGGGCGTGCGCTACGATTCCCTGTCGCTGTCGTCGGCCGGCACGCGCTGGGGCAGTTGCACCGTGCAGCGAAAAATCCGCCTGAACTGGCGCCTGATCCACTTCTCCCTGCCGCTGGTCGACTACGTGGTGGCGCACGAACTGTCGCACCTGCTGGAAATGAACCACAGCCCCCGCTTCTGGGCCACGGTGGAGTCGATCTATCCCGACTACGATGGCGCCAAGCAGGCGCTCAGGAAGCGCTCGCAGGAGCTGCCCGTCCTGTTTGGGTAGGTCGGGTAGGTCGGATTAGCGTAGCGTAATCCGACACCACCAGGGTCAGAGCCAACACTGTTGTCGGATTACGCGCGTAGCGCTAATCCGACCTACGGTTGTTACATGATCAAGGCAACAGGGGTTTGATCGCCGCAATCGTGCGCGGCGTGGCGCCACGGTGCTGCGCCGCAAACGCCAGCGCTTGTTCACCCATCGCCGCCAGGCGCGGCGCATCCTGCAACAGTTCAGTCGCCTGCGCCATCAGCGCATCGGCGTCCGCCACCAGCGCGGCGCCGCCGGCCTCGATCGCCTGCTCGGTCACCAGCGCAAAATTGAAGGTGTGCGGGCCGATCAGCACCGGCTTGCCCAGCGCTGCCGGTTCGATCAGGTTCTGCCCGCCGAGCGGCAGCAGGCTGCCGCCGACAAAGGCGCAGTCGCAGGCCGCGTAATAGGCAAACATCTCGCCCATCGAGTCGCCCAGCAACACCTGGGTGGCAGGCGCCACCACGGCGCTACCTGCCAGGATTGAACGGCGCTGCAGCGCCAGGCCGCGCGCGGCGACCAGCTTTTCCACTTCGTCGAAACGCTGCGGATGGCGCGGCACCAGCAGCAGCAAGGTGTTCGCCGGCAGGCTGGCGCGGGCAATGGCGTCGAGAATCAGCTCCTCTTCTCCTTCGCGCGTGCTGGCGCACAGCAGCACCGGGCGCTGGCCAATCGCCGCGCGCAGCCAGGCGCCGGTGGCCAGTGCGCTAGCAGGCACCACCACGTCGAACTTGATGCTGCCGGTGACCGCCACGTCCGGCACACCGAGCTGGCGCACGCGCGCGGCGTCGTCCGGCGTTTGCGCCGCGACCAGGCTGATGGCGCGCGCGGCCTCAAGGATCAACCGGCCCAGGCGCTGCGCCTTCTTCAATGAACGCTGCGACAGGCGCGCATTGGCCAGCACCACCGGCACCCGGTAACGCCGGCACTGGTGGATCAGGTTGGGCCACACTTCGGTCTCCATCAGGATGCAGATGCGCGGCGCGTAGTGACGGATAAAGCGTGCCGGCATGGCGCCCGTGTCGTATGGCAGATAGCTTTGCACCAGGCGCGCGCCGTGTTTGGCAAACAGCGCCTTGCCGGTGGCGCGGCCGGTGGGTGTCATGTGCGTCAGCACGATGCGGCAGCCGGGCCACTCGGCCAGCAGCGCGTCGACCAGCGGTTCAGCCGCGCGCGTTTCGCCGACCGAGACGGCGTGCAGCCAGATGGTCATGGGGCTGGCCGGCGCCTTGCGGCCGTAAAAGCCCAGGCGTTCGCCCCAGTGCTGGCGGTAGCCCGGTTCCTGGCGCCCGCGCAGCCACAGGCGCGCCAGCACCAGCGGCAGGGCCAGCCACCAGGCCAGGGTATAGAGTAGTCGCATGAATAAACCTTGAATAAGCCTGGCCGTCAGTCGGCCAGCAGCAACCTGGCCGCGGCCAGCACTTCCGGCACGCCGGGCGGCTGGCCCTGGTCGCCCAGGTTGATGATGTTGTTCGACCAGTTGCCCTCAGTTTTCCACAGCGGCGAATCGGCGTAGATTTCCACCGTCGGGCGCACGAAGGCGGCGGCGATATGGGTCAGGCCGGTGTCGACGCCGACCACCAGCGCCGCATGGCGCGCCAGCAAGGTCGCATCGGCCATCGACAGCTTCGGCAGCACGCGCGCGTTCGGCAGGCTGGCCGCCAGCACTTCCGCTTCCAGCTTTTCCTTGGGCGAACCCCAGGGCAGCAGGATGGTCATCGGTGACAGGGCCTGGCCCAGGGCGATCCAGTTTTCGGGCGCCCATTTCTTGGCGTCGCGCGCGGTGCCGTGGAAATACACGGCATAGGGCGCCGCGCCCATCCACTCGGGACGTGCGTCAGCGGCGGACAATGCGGGCAGGCCGAAATCGGCCGGCGTGTCGACCGCATAACCGAGCGCCGCGGCGGCGACCAGGCGACCGCGCGCCACCGCATGGGTGCGCGGATCGAGCGGGATGCTGTTGGTATGGAACAGGCGAGAAATGCCTTCGTAGCCCGAGCCTTCGCTGCCATTGGCCAGGCCCACCTTCTGGCCACCGGGCGCCAGACGTGCCGCGCCCATGATGATGCCGGTTTTCAGCAGGCCCTGGGTGTCGAACACATAGTCGTAGCGGGTCTGGCGCAGGGTGCGGAAGAAGGCGGCGATTTCGGCGCGCGTCTCCTTCTTGCCCAGGCTCTTGCGCCAGCGCCGCAGCGCGAACGGAAAGATGGTGCCGACGCGCGGGTTCAGACGCACCAGGCTGGTATAGCCCTCTTCCACCACCCAGTCGATGGTGGCGTCGGGATAATGGCGGGCAATGTCGGCCACCATCGGCAGGTTGTGCAGCACGTCGCCCAGCGAGGAAACGCGCACCAGCAGGATTTTCAAGGGCGCCCGCGCGCCAGCATGGCCGGCCACGCGTCAGAACGGCAAGACGGCGTCAGGCTTGGCAGCCAGGATCACGCGCCGGAACTGGCCCTGGATGCGCGCCAGCGCTGCCGGCGTTTCCGCTTCGAAGCGCATCACGATCACCGGCGTGGTGTTCGACGAGCGGGCCAGGCCGAAGCCGTCCGCGTATTCCACGCGCAGGCCGTCGATGGTGATGATGCGTTCATTGCCAGGAAAAACAGCGTCGCGGCGCAGCATGTCCATCAGCGCGACGTTTTCGCCTTCCTTCAGTTCCAGGTGCAGCTCGGGCGTGCTGTCCGATTGCGGCAAAGCGTTCAGCAGTGCCGAGGGATCGCTTTCGCGGGTCAGGATTTCCAGCAGGCGCGCGCCCGCATACAGGCCGTCGTCGAAACCGTACCAGCGGTCCTTGAAGAAGATATGGCCGCTCATTTCGCCACCCAGCGGAGCGCCCGTCGCACGCAGCTCGGCCTTGACCAGCGAATGGCCGGTCTTGCACATCAGCGGCACGCCGCCATGCTTGGTGATCCACGGCGCCAGGTGCCGCGTGCATTTCACGTCATACAGAATTTGCTGGCCCGGATGGCGCGTCAGCACGTCGGCGGCGAACAGCATCATCTGGCGATCCGGATAGATGATCTGGCCATCCTTGGTGACCACGCCCAGGCGGTCGCCGTCGCCGTCAAAGGCGATGCCGATTTCAGCGTCGCTCTCGGCCAGGCAGCGGATCAGGTCCTGCAGGTTTTCAGGGTGGGCCGGGTCCGGATGGTGATTCGGGAAATTGCCATCGACTTCGCAGAACAGTTCGATCACCTCGCAGCCCATGCCGCGGAACAGGTCACCGGCAAACGCGCCGGCCACGCCATTGCCGCAGTCGACGGCGATCCTGATCGGGCGCGCCAGGGTCACGTCGCCCAGGATGCGGTCGATGTAGGCGGCGCGGATGTCATGCGTGGCATAGCCGCCAGGAGTGGCGCTGTCGCTGCCGTCGTGGTCGACGATGCTCCGGTACAGCGCCAGGATCGCTTCGCCATGGATCGCTTCGCCGGCCAGCACCATCTTGAAACCGTTGTAGTCGGGTGGATTGTGGCTGCCGGTGACCATGATGCCCGACTTCGTGTCGAGCACATTGGTGCCGAAGTACACCATCGGCGTGGCCACCACGCCCAGGTCGATCACGTCGACGCCGGCCGCTTGCAGGCCTTGCGCCAGCGCCGCGGCCAGTGCCGGACCCGACAGGCGGCCATCGCGGCCGATCACCACGCTTTTTTCGCCCTTGGCCAGGGCGGCCTGGCCAAAGGCCTGTCCGATCTTTCTCGCTATGCTGGCATCGAGGGTTTTGTCGATGATGCCGCGAATATCATAAGCTTTGAAAATCGTTTTTGACAGTGGAAGCATGGTCTGGGCGTAAAAATGAAGAGGGTAGAAAATCGGCGCAGCGGGCTTGCCACTGCGCCAACGACATACCGAATTATACGCGCAGCAGATCGATCGACTTGCCCGACTCGACCCAGTACCTGACCCACAGTGGCTGGCGGCCGCGGCCTGTCCACTGCTCGCTGGCATTATCGGGATTGCGATACTGTACCGCCACCTTGCCCGCGCGCGGCTGCAGGCCATCGAGGATCAGCTGTTTCAGTGGAATGCCGGCCTGCTGGGCGATCGCCATGATCTGTTCGCGCGCCTTGTTCAAGTCATCGCGTTCACGATGGCTGACTTCCTGCTGGACCTTCTCCGCCAAATTGCATAATTCTGCCATGGTCAATATCGATAAATTCATGCTTCACTTTCTGAAAAATTAATATGCGCATCAAAAACCCATGGAATATACACCGATTCGTGAAAACATATTAACTCTTCTTGCGCACTATCATCCAGCGCGGTGATTTGAAACGAATAATGCGAAGATATAACCAGATATAAGTGGCAATAAATATCAGGGAGCAGCAAATCAGCAGCCAGCTATGGCGCCAGAATAACGATGCGGGTATCACCGCCATCAGTGAAAACAGCCACAGATACGGCGACGTCAGCGAATTGCGGCGCATCAGCGCGCGCGCTTCCTTGCGACCCACTGTCCATCGCACGATACGGCGGAAAATCAGGCTGTGCAAATGTATGCCATCGGGCATGACCGGTGATTTACCTTGAATGAAGGCACGGCGGTAGGCGGAAAACAGGGTTTCAAAGGTCGGATAAATCAGCAGCAATACGGCATACCAGGTCGACACTTCCGGATTGCGCATCACCAGCAGCAAGGTCAGTTCGCCCAGCATGAAACCGATGAAATAGGCGCCGCCATCGCCGAGAAAGATCAGGCCGACCGGATAGTTCCAGATCAGGAAACCGGTGATCGCGCCCGCCACCAGCAGCGCGGTGACCAGGATAAACGAATCGTTGACCTGCAAGGCCACATAGGCCAGCGACAACAACATGCAGATCGACACCACGCTGGCCAGGCCATTGAAGCCATCGATGATATTGATGGCGTTGGCGATACCCGCCACGGCCAGTACCGTGATCGGCAAGCTGAGCCAGATAAAGGGGATGGCCCAGCTGGAAAACAGCCAGTCGATGCGATCGATGCGCGCGTCGACCAGGTAATACGCCAGCAGGGCGCCGGCCATGGTCAGCAGCAAGCGGCCGATGGGGCTGACCTTGCCCGTGAAATCCTCGACAATGCCGCCGACAAAGGCAATGCCCGAGCACAGCAGCAGCCCGGTCATCCAGCAAGCCATGGCCGGCAGGCGCCAGATCGACACTGTGGCACCCAGCAACACAGCCAGGAAAATCGCCAGGCCGCCGATACGCGCCACCAGATGCGAATGCACTTTTTGTACGCCATGAAAATCCGAATCGAGCGCGGACTTATGCAAATGCACCTGCTTTATGATTAACAAGGTCAACAAGGCGGATACAACAAAGCTCACGATGAAAGAAAACATTTTTAATCAATCAAAGATCGTGTGAATGTATCCATTTAAAAAATGGGGAATGCCATGCTCCTGGCATGAGCCAAACGGCAGAGCAACATCCCATGATTGTTCAGTCCATTTACCATTGATACACAGCCGCTGGCTTTTTTGGCAAGCGAAACAGCAACTAGCTTTAACTTGTTTGCGATAAATCATATGCCCCGCACCGCAGGTCTCACTTCAGGCATGATGTGGTGCAAGCAAATCGTCTGTTACGATCATGCAGAGATCACTATCCACCACCCCATGAAAACTTACTTTATCGGCGACCTGCAGGGCTGCCACGACCAGACGCTGGATTTGCTGGCCCGTATCGCCAAGACGGCAAACGGGCCTTACCGCCTGCTGTTTGCCGGCGACCTGATCAATCGTGGCCCCGATTCGCTGGCGACCTTGCGGCTGGTCCATACACTGGCGCAACAGGGCCTGGCCGATAGCGTGCTGGGCAATCACGACCTGCACTTGCTGGCCGTCGTCAACGGCATCCGTCCCCAGCACGCGTCCGACACGCTGTCCGGTATCCTGGCCGCGCCCGATCGCGATGTACTGATAGATTGGCTGCGCCGCCGTCCGCTGGCGCTGCGCCACGACGGCCATCTGCTGGTGCACGCGGGCCTGCTGCCGCAATGGAGCGTGGCACAGGCCCTGTCGCTGGCCGAGGAAGTGTCCGCCATGCTTGCCAGCGACGGCTGGGTGGACTTCCTGCGCAGCATGTACGGCAACGAGCCGGCCATCTGGAGCGATGACCTGCGCGGCGCCGACCGCCTGCGCTGCATCATCAACGCCATGACGCGGCTGCGTTTTTGCACCGACGAAGGCCGCATGGACTTCAAGATGAAGGAAAGCGGCAGTGCGCCACAGGGCTCCGGCCTGATGCCCTGGTTCGACGTGCCGGACAGGCAAAGCGCCGGCGAGACGGTGGTATTTGGCCACTGGTCGGCGCTGGGCCTGATGCTGGGCCCCCGCTTGATCGGCCTCGATAGCGGCTGCGTCTGGGGCGGCAAACTGTCCGCCGTCTGCCTGGAGGACCGCAGCCTGATCCAGGTCGACTGTCCGGCCTTCCGGCAGCCCGCCGGCAAGGCCGCCAGATAACGCATATGCTTGCTCGGAATCGGTCGTTTGCCCCCACCGGCACGCATCGTATGATCATGCTTTTGCCTGTGCGACCCGATGACTCCTGATACCGACCAGCTGGCGCGCTGGCTGCTGGGCAGCCTGCAACTGGACACGGCGGTGCTGCACGCGGGCCAGTATTGCGGCCGCTGGCGCGCTTCCACGGCCGGACGGGAACTGGGCAGCTTTCACCTGGTGCTCGACGGTCATTGCTATCTGCACGTCGATGGCGCGCCGCCGGTGGCGCTGGGACCGCGCGACGGCGTCTTCCTGCTGCGCGACCTGCCGCACTTTCTCAGCCCCGACATTGACCCGCTGCAGACGGCCGGCGCGCAAGCGATGCGCCCCTTGCATACCCCCAGCGACAGCCCTGCCACCGCGCTGGCCTGCGGCTTTTTCCAGTTCCAGGGCGCGGCCTCGAAGCTGATCGTCGACTCGTTTCCGCCCTATTTGCTGATCCGCGGCGGCGCGCCCGCGTTTGCCGCCGCCGCCGCGCTGTTCGACCTGATCCTGCAGGAGGCGGGCGGCGACCCGGAACAACCCTCCCCCTTGATGGCGCGCCTGGTCGAGCTGCTGTTCTTCTACCTGATCCGCCATGTGGCGCAGGGCGAGCAAGTGGCGGGCGGCCTGCTGTCGCTGCTGCACCGGGCCGAATTTGCGCCGCTGCTCGAACGCATGCTGGACGCGCCCGCCGCCGACTGGTCGATCGAAAACATGGCCAAGGCCGCGTGCATGTCGCGCGCCAGCTTCTGCAAGCACTTCGCCAGCGCCAGCGGCCACTCGCCGGCGCAGTTCCTGCTCCTGCTGCGCATGAAGATCGCCGCGCGCCGCCTGCACGACGGCGCCTCGGTGGAACGGGTGGCCGAACTGGTCGGCTACCGCTCGCATGCAGCCTTCACGCGCGCCTTCAAGCGCGCCACCGGCGAGCAGCCCGGCGCCTACCGCCGCGACCAGCGCCAGCGGCAGCTATCGAACTGAGATCAAGGATTTCAACATCGCAGACGAATGAGCAGAAAATGGCGACGTTGGCGTCTGTTATGCATCTGGGGGGGCCGATATAATCAGTTGGTGATCAACCACCCTGGCAAGGCTTCCGATGTCCCGACTGACGCTGCATACGATAGACACCGCCCCGGCCGAGAGCCGCCCTTTCGTGGAAAAGGCGATCGCCAACAATGGCTTCCTGCCCAACCTGATCGGCGTGCTGGCCAATGCGCCGCTGGCGCTGGAAACCTATCTGACCGTCTCGGGCATCAATGGCCGCGCCAGCCTGAGCCTGATGGAGCGCGAAGTGGTGCAGATCACGGCCGCGCGCATCCATGGCTGCGATTTCTGCATCGCCGGCCATAGCGCCATCTCCTTGAAAAAAGCGGGCCAGACACCCGACACCGTGCGCGCCCTGCAGCATGGCCAGCTCACCGGCGACGCAAAACTCGACGCCGTGGCCGCCTTTGCCGGCGCCGTCATCGCCACCCGTGGCGCCGTCGCCGACCCTGAATACCAGGCCTTCCTGGCAGCCGGCTACAACGAACAGCAGGCGCTGGAAGTGGTGCTCGGCATCAGCCTGGCCACCCTGTGCAATTTCTCCAACAGCCTGGCCGGCACCCCCGTCAATCCGCAACTGACGCCTTACCTGCCAGGCGCCGTCTGAGATGGCGAATCTGATGCCCAACCTCGTGCACTGGCTGCACCTGCATGCCGACCGGCTCGACGAATCGAACGAACTGGCTGAAAGCGTGCTGCCGGCGCTGGCCGGCGACCGGCTGCTGGCGACCGGCGTGCCGCAGGAACACGGCGGCGCGGGCGGCGACGTGCGCGACGCCATCGAAGCGATCGCCAAGGTGGCCGAACTGTCGCTGACCAGCGCCTTTGTGTTCTGGGGCCAGCGCTGCTTTATCGAATTCATGCTGCAAAGCCCGAACCGCGCACTGGCCGAACGCCGCCTGCCGGCGCTGCTGGCCGGCACGCAGGCCGGCGCCAGCGGCCTGTCGAACGCCATGAAATTCTTGTCCGGCATCGAGCAGCTGCAAATCACGGCCGCGCGCCAGGGCGATGGCCTGCTGGTCGACGGCGCCCTGGCCTGGGTCACCAACTTGCGCAAAGCCGGTTTTGTCGCCGCCGCCGCGGTCGCGCCAAATGACGGCGCGCCACCGGTGATCGTCGCCTTCGACAGCCAGCTGGCCGGCGTGCAGCGCAATGCCGACCTGGACCTGATCGCCCTGCGCGGCAGCAATACGGCATCGGTCAAGCTGACCCACGTGTCGATTTCAGCGGACGATATCATCAGCGACAATGCGCCGGCCTGGCTGCCGCAGGTGCGCCCGGCCTTCCTCGGCATGCAGTGCGGCATGTCGATCGGTCTCGCGCGCGCCAGCCTGGCGCAGGCGGCGCTGATTTCGCAAGGTTCGCGCAACGCCCTCACGCCGCGCATCGCCGCGCTGAAGGAAACACTGGAACTCGCCACCGCCACCCTGCTGGCCGGCGTGCACGATGGCCGCTTCGTCAAGCAGGCGCCGGCCATGTTCCGCCTGCGCATACAGCTGGCCGAGCTGCTGCAGCAAGCCATGATGCTGGAACTGCAGGCAATGGGCGGGCGCGCTTACCTGAGCACCCAGCAGCAGGGCTTTGCCCGCCGCTGGCGCGAATCGGCCTTTATTCCCATCGTTACGCCCAGCCTGACGCAACTGCAGTCGGCGCTGCAGCAGTTCGACAGCCAGCAGGCCGCCAAAGCGGCAGGCCAGCCATGACGATGGCTGACTGGGCGCTGCAGGCGCAGGGACTTTCCTATGCCTATCCGGGCTTGCCGCCCGTGTTCCAGGATGTCTCGCTGGGCGTGCGCAAGCGCGAGATCGTCTGCCTGCTGGGCGGCAGCGGCTGCGGCAAATCGAGCTTGCTGCGCGTGCTGGCCGGCTTGCAGGCGCCGTCCGGCGGCGCCATCGATTTCCTCGGCGCGCCGATGCGCGAACCCGATCCGCGCAGCGCGCTGGTGTTCCAGCAGGCCAGCTTGCTGCCCTGGCTGAACGTCACCGGCAATGCCGGCTTTGGCCTCGACTTCAAGCACCAGCCAAAACTGAGCCGCGAAGCGCACGCAGCGCGCGTGGCGCAGGCGATCGAGGCGGTCGGTTTGCAGGGCCGCGAAAAATTGTATCCATCAGCGCTGTCGGGCGGCATGGCGCAGCGCGTGGCATTGGCGCGCGCCCTGGCGCGCGAGCCGGAACTGCTGTTCGCCGACGAGCCGTTTTCGGCCCTGGACGCCATTACGCGCGCCGAGATGCAGTCGCTGCTGGTCGAGGTGGTGCACCGCTGGCACACGGCCGTGCTGCTGGTCACCCACGATATCGATGAAGCGATCCTGGTGGCCGACCGCATCCTGCTGATGGGCGGCAAGCCGGGCAATATCGTGCGCGAGTGGCCGGTCGATATCGCCCAGCCCCGTATCAGCCATGGCGCCGGCGTGATCGCCCTCAAGATGGAGATCCTCGACGCCCTGCAGTCGCTGCAAAAACCGCAACCTGCCCTCCCCCTTTAATCGAACGGAGCATCGCATGTCCTTCCAAAAAGAGAACTCCCCCCTGCATATCTGCGCCTCGTCCGACTGCGATTGCGGCCTGACGCGCCGCGACTTCCTGCGCATGTCGGCGCTGGCCACGGCCAGCGTGGCCTCGCCGCTGCTGTTCGCCGGCGACGCCATGGCCCAGCAGGGACCGAAGGGCGACGACCAGCCCGTGAAGATCGGCTACCTGCCGATCACCGACGCGACACCCTTGCTGGTGGCGCACGCGCGCAAGCTGTTCGAGGCCGAAGGCCTGCAGGCGGAAACGCCGCGCCTGTTCCGCAGCTGGGCGCAGATCATCGAAGCGTTCGTCGCCGGCCAGGTCAACGTGATCCACCTGCTGTCGCCGGCCACCCTGTGGGTGCGCTATGGCGCCAAGTTCCCGGCAAAAGTGGTGGCCTGGAACCACGTCAACGGCTCGGCGCTGACGGTGGCCAACGAGATCGGCAAGGTGCAGGACCTGGGCGGGCGCACGGTGGCGATTCCGTTCTGGTACTCGATCCACAATATCCTGCTGCAGCAGATTCTGTCGGCCAACGGCTTGACGCCCGTCACACGCGCGCGCAATGCGGCCATCAAGCCGAACGAAGTGAATTTGATCGTGCTGGCGCCGGCCGAAATGGTCTCGGCCCTGGCCAGCAAGGCGATCGCCGGCTATATCGTGGCCGAGCCGTTCAATGCGGCGGCCGAAAACGCCGGCATCGGCAAGATATTGCGCTTCTCGGGCGATGTGTGGAAGAACCATGCCTGCTGCGTGACCTTTTTGTCCGAGCGCGACATCAATACCCGTCCCGAATGGGCGCAAAAAGTCACCAACGCCATCGTCAAGGCACAGCTGTGGACGCGTTCGAACCAGGTCGACACGGCCAAGCTGCTGTCGAACGTGGGCGAACACCGCTATACGCCGCATCCGCTGCAGGTATTGACGAAAGTGCTGGCCACCACCGATTACGCCACCTATGAAAAACAGGGCCTGATCGTGCACAAAAACTGGCAGCAGCGCCGCATCGACTTCCAGCCGTATCCGTTTGCTTCGTACACGGAAGAACTGGTACGGGCGATCGGCCGCACCAAGGTGGAGGGCGATACGCGCTTTTTGGCCAGCCTCGATCCGAAGTTCGCCGCGCGCGACCTGGTTGATGACCGCTTCGTGCGCAAGGCGATCAACGCGGTCGGCGGCCCGGCCGCCTTCGGCCTGCCGGCCAACCTGCTGCGCAGCGAAACCGTGGCGGTCTGACGATGGCAAGAACGTGGTTCATGCGCCTGGGCCTGCCGCTGGTGGGGCTGGCCGGCGCCTTGTTACTGTGGTCGCTCGGTGTGTGGCAACTGGAAAAATCCACGCCGATCGCCACCGCCTTTGCGCCGCTGCCCACCGCGCTGGCATTCAGGGACATGCTGGCGGGCGCCGACATCTGGCTGCATGTGACGCTCAGTTTGCAAAGGGTGGCCGTCGGCCTGGGCCTGGCGATCGTGATCGGCGTGCCGCTCGGCGTGCTGGTGGCGATGTCGAAAAGTTTTTCGGGCGCCGCCATGCCGCTGTTCCAGCTGCTGCGCATGATTTCGCCGCTGTCGTGGATGCCGATTGCCGTGATGGTGCTGGGTGTCGGTGACGCGCCGGTCTACTTCCTGCTGGCGTTTGCGGCCGTCTGGCCGATCCTGCTCAATACGGCGGCCGGCGTGGCGCGGCTCGATCCGAACTGGCTGCTGCTGGCGCGCAGCCTGTCGGCCACGCGTGGCGAGATCGTCTTCAAGGTGATTTTGCCAGGCATTACGGCGGACATTCTGACAGGCGTGCGCCTGGCCATCGGCATTATCTGGATCGTGCTGGTGCCGGCCGAAATGCTGGGCGTGTCGGCCGGCCTCGGCTACTTTATCCTCGATACGCGCGACCGCCTGGCGTATTCGGAACTGATGGCGGCCATCGTGCTGATCGGCATACTGGGTTTCATGCTCGACTACCTGGCCAGGAGCGCGCATGCGCGCTGGCTGCATGTCAAACGCTAGTGCTGACGCCTAAAGAACCCGCGACGGCGGCATGCGCCGCCAGCGCCAGTTCGCGCCGGTGCGCGCCGACCGTGGTGATCGGCGCCAGGCACGCCAGGCGCGCGATGACGGGCTTGCCACTAAGGATGCGCACCATGCTTTGCGCGAACGTCATCTCGCCGATAAAGTCGATGGAATCGTGCGGCACGCCCGCCGCATCCACGTAGGACACGGCAAACGGCTGCACCGGCGCCTGCGCGTCGATCGCCGCCTCGAACAGATTGGCGTGAAACGGCAGCAGGTTTCCCTGTGCGGCCGTGGTCCCTTCGGGGAATACGCCGATCCGTTCGCCCTGTTGCAGTTTGTCGACCAGCCCCTGGAAGATCTTGCGCAAATCGCGCTTGTTGCCGCGTGAAATAAAGATCGTGCCGGCGCGCGCCGCCAGCCAGCCCAAAATCGGCCATGAGCGGATCTCGGCCTTGGCGACAAAGCGGCAAGGGTGAACCGCGTCGATGACAAAGATATCGAGCCAGGAAACGTGATTGGCCACCACCAGGCAATGGTCGAGCGCCAGCGCATGGCTGGCGGACGCCTCCACGGTGACATTACAGATAACCAGCAGCTGGCGCGACCAGGCGCGGATGCGCCGGTTGCGCCCCTCCACGTCCAGCCAGGGAAACAGCAGCAGGCTCTTGGTCATGCCGATGGCAAGATGCAGGGCGACGCGCGCGAGGCGCCAGGTAAGCAGAAGTTTCAAATGACACCAAATCAAGTGCCGGGAGCAGCCGCAGCCGCCCGCCGGCAATCAAACTACAGATTAACGCTGAAACGCCACCCGTCCAGCCACGATGGTTGCCTTGACGACGCCGCTCAGTTCATAGCCGAGGAAGGGCGTGTGCTTGCCCTGGCTGGCCAGCGAGGACGACGACACGGTCCAGCGCGCGGCGGGGTCGAACACGCAGATATCGGCCGCTGCGCCGATGGCCAGGCTGCCGGCCGGGATGCCGGCCACCTTGGCGGCATCGGCCGTGACCTTGGCCACGGCGCGCGCCAGCGGACGCGCACCGGCTTGCGGCTGGGCCAGCGCGTAGTCGTCGGCCCATTTCAGGGCCAGCGACAGCAGCAGTTCCAGGCCGGTGGCGCCAGGCGACGCTTCGCCGAAGGGCAGCAGTTTTTCATCGTCGTCGACCGGCGTATGGTCCGAGCACATGGCGTCGACGGTGCCGTCGAACAGGGCCGCACGGATCGCGTCGCGGTCGCGCTGGCTGCGGAATGGCGGCGTGACGCGCGCGTTCGGATCAAAGAAGCCGATATCGGCATCGGTCAGGTGCACATGGTGCACGCCCACGTCGCAGGTGACCGGCAGGCCTTCGGCCTTGGCGGCGCGGATCAGCTCCAGGCCGGCGGCGGACGAAATGCGGCACAGGTGCACGCGCGCGCGGCTGGCGCGCATCAGTTCGAAAATCGTGTGCAGCGCGATGGTTTCGGACATCACCGGCACGCCCGACAAGCCCAGGCGCGAGGCCAGCGGGCCGCTGTGGGCGATGCCGCCGCGGCCGATATGCGGGTCCTGCGGGCGCAGCCACACGGTGTAGCCAAAGGTGTTCGCATACTGCATCGCGCGCAGCAGCACGGTGGTGTCTTCGATCGGTTCCTCGGCCTGCGCAAAGCCGATGCAGCCCGCTTCCGTCAGTTCCGCCATTTCCGTCAGCGACTGGCCTTTCAGGCCCATGGTCAGCGCGCCCAGCGGGTGCACATGCGCCTTGTCCTGCGTCTTGGCGCGGTATTTCAGCATTTCCACCAGGCCAGGCTCATCGAGCACGGGATCGGTGTCGGGCGGGCACACCAGGCTGGTCACGCCGCCCTGCAGCGCCGCCTGCAATTCGGATTCCAGCGTGGCCTTGTATTCGTAACCCGGCTCGCGCAGGCGCGCGGACAGGTCGACCAGGCCAGGGGAAACCACCAGGCCGGCCGCGTCAAAGGTGGTGTCGGCCACGAAGCCGGCCGGTGCGCTGCCCACGGCGAGGACCTTGCCGTCGGCGATAAACAGGTCCTGCAGGCCGTCGATGCCGTTGGCAGGGTCGATCAGATGGCCATTCTTGATATGTAGTGTCGTCATGCTTGCTTCTCGTCCTTGGGCCATCAGCCCTGATTACCAGCCAAAATACTCATCACCGCCATGCGCACGGCGATACCGAAGGTCACCTGCGGCAGGATCACCGCCTGCGGGCCGTCGGCCACGGCCGAATCGATCTCGACGCCGCGGTTCATCGGCCCCGGGTGCATCACGATGGCGTCCGGTTTCGCCAGCGCCAGGCGCTCCGGCGTCAGGCCGTAGCTCTTGAAGTATTCCTGCGCCGACGGCAGCAGCGCGCCGCTCATGCGCTCGTTCTGCAGGCGCAGCATGATGATCACGTCGACGCCTTTCAGGCCTTCATCCATGTTGGTGAAGGTGCGCACGCCCATCTGCTCCAGGCCGCCCGGCAGCAGCGTGTGCGGGCCGATGGCGCGCACTTCGGGCACGCCCAGGGTGGTCAGGGCATGGATGTCGGAACGCGCCACGCGGCTATGCAGGATGTCGCCGACGATGGCCACCGTCAGGTTGGTGAAATCCTTCTTGTAGTGGCGGATCGTGTACATGTCGAGCAGGCCCTGGGTCGGGTGCGCGTGGCGGCCGTCGCCGGCGTTGACCACGTGGACATGCGGCTGTTTGGTGTCGATCAGGTGCTTGGCGATCAGGTACGGCGCGCCCGACTGCGCATGGCGCACGACGAACATGTCGGCATGCATGGCCGACAGGTTGTCGATGGTGTCGAGCAGGGACTCGCCCTTGCTGGCCGACGAGGCCTGGATGTTCAGGTTGATGACGTCGGCCGACAGGCGCTTCGAGGCGATCTCGAAGGTGGTGCGGGTGCGCGTGGAGTTTTCAAAAAACAGATTGAAAACGCTTTTGCCGCGCATCAGCGGCACTTTTTTCACATCGCGGTCGGAGATGCCGACGAACGAGGAAGCCGTGTCGAGGATATGGTTGACGATAGACTTCGGCAAGCCTTCGATAGTCAACAGATGCTGCAGTTCGCCGTGTTTATTCAGTTGCGGATTAAGCATGGTGGGTATCTATGGTGAGCGTGAATTTATCGCCGGCCTGCTTCAGGACCAGCGCCTGGCCCGGCGGCACGGCGGTAAAGGCGGCCACGAAATCGGCGGCCACCGGCAACTGGCGCTCGCCCCGGTCTACCAGGGCGGCCAGCATGATCTTGGCCGGACGGCCGTAATCGAACAACTCGTTGATGGCCGCGCGCGTGGTGCGGCCCGTGTACAGCACGTCGTCGACCAGCAGGATGGTGGCGCCGGCCACGTCAAACGCGATTTGCGTCGGCTTGACGTCGGCGTGCAGGCCCTTCTGCGCGAAGTCGTCGCGATAGAAGGACACGTCGAGCACGCCCAGGCGGGCCGTCAGGTCCAGGTCGCGCGCCAGGCGCTCGGCCAGCCAGGCGCCGCCCGAGTGGATGCCGACGATGGCCACGTTGCTGGCGCCGGCCAGGCCGCTGCGCACTTGCTCCAGCAGGACCCCGTACAGGGCCTCGGCGTCGAGTTGGGAGGGATTCACAAGATTGGACATAAGTGGAGAAGTAGTCAAAAAAACGGTTCAGGACTGCGCGTCGAAATATTGCTGCAGGATCACGGCGGCGGCGCGGTCATCGATCACCTCGCCGCGTTTGGCGGCAATCACGGCCGAGGAATAGCGTTCGTCGACCAGTTCCACCGGCAGGCCGAAGCGGCCGTGCATTTGGTTGGCGAAGCGCCGGCAGCGCGCGCTCATCTCGTGTTCGGTGCCGTCCGGGTGGCTGGGCAAGCCCACCACGATGCGGGTCGCGCCCCATTCCTTGATCAAGGCGGCGATGGCGGCAAACTTCGGTTCGTTGGCGATCGCCGTGATCACGCTGAGCGGCTTGGCCTGGCAGATCATGGTGTTACCGATGGCCACGCCGATGCGTTTCAGGCCAAAGTCAAAAGCGAGGATGGTGTCGATGGCCTCACCGTTCATGCGTGGCCAGCCTCGCTCGCCAGCATCAGCGGATCGATGCCCAGCAGCTTGATGGCCGCCACGTAGCGCTCGGCGATCGGGAAATCGAACAGGATATCGGCCGAGGCGCCGACCGTCAGCCAGCCATTGCGGCCGATCTCGTCTTCCAGCTGGCCCGGGCTCCAGCCCGAATAGCCGATGGAGACCAGCATGCGCTGCGGGCCTTCGCCTTTGGCGACGGCTTCGAGCACGTCGATCGAGGTGGTAAACGCCACTTCGTCGGTCACCGTCAGCGACGAGGAATAGCGCGCGCCGGGCGTGTGCAGCACGAAGCCGCGGTCGTCTTGCACCGGGCCGCCGAACATGATCGGTTCATTGACGATGGGTGCGTCGCTGCCGGCCGCCAGTTTCAGGTCGATGCGTTCGAACAGCACATCCATCGTCATGTCGGTCGGTTTGTTGATGACCACGCCCAGCACGCCGTTTTCATTGTGTTCGCACACATACACAACGGTGCCGCCGAAGATCGGGTCTTGCATCGCCGGCATGGCGATCAGAAAATGGTTGGCCAGATTCAAGGTGGACGAACCGGTGGCGGCGCCTTCGCTGGCGCTCTGCATCAAACGATGTCCCGGGAGCGTGTGGTCGATTTTACTCTTTTTCATACGCGTTGCTCTCTCTGTGGGCTTGCTGGCAAGACACTTTACCCCTGCTGTCGTTATTATTTGTAAGATGCGGTTGCCGGTGCGCGTGGCTTGCGTGGGGAGGTCGATTGTAAAATCGTTACCGTTCTGCTGGCGCACGCGTAAGCACTGCGAAATCAGGCGCTAGTTTACACTGAATTGCCATGCCGGCGACGCCCAAGGCGCGGCGCGGGCAGGCATAATGCGCCGCAAGCGGCGAAAAATCGCCCTTTCTTGACCTTTTACAACGACAATACGCCCATCCGCCACCATGACACTTCCTACCTCCCTGGTCTGGTTCCGCCGCGACCTGCGCGCGTTTGACCATGCTGCACTGCACCATGCGTTGCGCCAAAGCCAGGCCGTGCACTGCGTCTTCGTCTACGACACGGCCATTTTGGCCAGCCTGCCGCGCCGCGACCGCCGTGTCGACTTCATTCACGCCAGCATCGCCGAACTGGCCGCCGAACTGCGCCAGCTCGGTGGCGACCTGATCGTGCTGCACGGCAATGCCGCCACCGAAATCCCGCGCCTGGCGGCCGAACTGAAGGCCGACGCCGTGTTCGCCAACCACGACTACGAGCCGCAGGCGATCACCCGCGACGCCGCAGTTGCCGACGCGCTGACGGCGGACGCCCGCCTGTGGTTCAGCTTCAAGGACCAGGTGATCTTTGAAAAAGACGAAGTGCTGACCCTGTCCGACAAGCCGTATACCGTCTACACGCCATACAAAAATGCCTGGCTGAAAAAAATGCGCGCCGATCCATCGTGCCTGGCGCCGTACGATATCGAGCCGCACGCGGCCACGCTGGCGCCGCCGCGCGGCAAGCAGGCCGCCCTGCCCACGCTTGAGCAGCTGGGTTTCGAACCCAGCAACCTGGCCGAGCTGGCGATTCCCACCGGCATGTCGGGCGGCGCGCAGCTGTTTGACGACTTTTTGAAACGCGTCGACAAATACGATGTGGCGCGCGATTTTCCTGCGCTGAAAGGGCCGTCCTACCTGTCGCTGCATCTGCGCTTCGGCACCGTGTCGCTGCGCTACCTGGTACGCACCATGGTCGACCTGATGGAACGCGGCGGCGGTGGCGACGGCGCGCCCGTCTGGCTGGCCGAACTGATCTGGCGCGACTTCTACGCCATGATTTTGTACCAGAATCCGCACGTGGAACATGGCGCCTTCAAGCCCGCCTACGACGCCATCGCCTGGGAAACGGGAACACTGGCCGACGACGCATTTGCCGCCTGGTGCGAGGGCCGCACCGGCTATCCGCTGGTGGACGCGGCCATGCTGCAGCTGAACCAGACCGGCTACATGCACAACCGCCTGCGCATGGTCACGGCCTGCTTCCTGATCAAGGACCTCGGCATCGACTGGCGCCGCGGCGAAGCCTATTTCGCGCTGCACCTGAACGACTTCGACCTGGCTTCGAACAACGGCGGCTGGCAGTGGGCCTCGTCGTCGGGCTGCGACGCCCAGCCCTATTTCCGCATCTTCAACCCGATCACCCAGTCGGAAAAATTCGACGCCAACGGCCGCTTTATCCGCCGTTACCTGCCGCAGCTGAAAGCGCTGGGCGACAAGGAAATCCACGCGCCGTGGCTGGTGCCGCGCATGCTGCTCGATCAAAAAAACATCGTGCTGGGCCGCGATTATCCGGCACCCATCGTGCAGCATGACGAGGCGAGGAAAGAGACGCTCGAGCGTTACGAGGTGGTCAAAGTCGTCAAGGTCGCCTGATTCCCCGTCAGCAGCCGATCCACCTCCGCCAGCAACTCCTCTTCCTGGAACGGTTTGCCGAAATAGGCATTCACGCCCAGTTCCAGGGCGTGCTGGCGGTGCTTGTCGGCGCTGCGCGAGGTGATCATGATCAGGGGAATGGCGCGCGTGCGTTCGTCGCTGCGCACATTGCGCGTCAAGTCAAAACCGTCCATGCGCGGCATTTCGACGTCGACCAGCAGCAGCGCCGGCAGCGCGGCCGGTTCGAGTTCATGCAATTGCTCGAGCGCGTCGACGCCGTCCTTGGCCAGCAGCACCAGGTAGCCTTCGCGCTCGAACAGCCGCTGCATCACGCGGCGCACGGTCAGCGAATCGTCGACCACCATCACGCAGGCGCGCGGCGCGGGCAGCGCCACGCGGCCTTCGCCGGCGGCGGCCGCATACTGCGCCAGCAGTTCCGGGTGGTGGGCCAGGTGCTGCGCCAGCGCCACCGGATTCAGTATCAGCACGATGTCGCCGGTGCCCAGCACGGTGGCGCCGGCAATGCCCGGCATGCGCGCCAGTTGCGGCCCCACATGCTTGACCACCACTTCGCGGTTGCCCAGCACATCGTCGACCTGCAGCGCCAGCCTGTCGTTGCCGTTGCGTAGCAGCAGCACCGGCGCATGGCGCTGGGTAGCGGGCGCCACCGGCGGGTCGCCCAGCATGGTCGACAACTGGTGCAGCGCCAGCAGCTGGCCGTGCGCATCGATCTGGCCCGATGCTGTCACCTGCTCCAGCTGCTCGCCCTTCAGGTGCAGCACCTGCTCGACCAGCACCGACGGCAAGGCATAGGTCTTGCCATTGGCCGCCAGCAGCACCACCTGTGTCACCGCCAGCGTCAGGGGCAAATGGATGGTAAAACGGATGCCCTGGCCCGCTTCGGTCGCGGTGTCGACCCGCCCGCCCAGCGCCAGCGCTTCCGAGCGCACGATATCCATGCCGAAGCCGCGGCCCGCCAGTTCGGTCAGGCTGTCGGCGGTCGACAGGCCGGGCGCGAAGATCAGTTCGGCCGCCTGCGCATCGCTGACCTCGGCGTCCGGCGCGACCAGGCCGGCGCTGCGCGCCCTGGCGCGGATGCGGTCCAGGTCCAGCCCGGCGCCATCGTCGGAAAAGGCGATCGCCACTTCATTGCCCTGCTGGCTGACCTGCACCAGCAACTCGCCCGTTTCGCTCTTGCCCGCCGCCAGGCGCGCCTCGCGCGGTTCGATGCCATGCGCGATCGCGTTGCGCAGCAGGTGTTCGAACGGTGCGGCCATGCGTTCGAGCACGCTGCGATCGATCTCCACATTGCCACCACGGATATCGAGGTTGACCCGCTTGTCGACTTCCTTGGCGCTTTGCCGCGCCACGCGGAACAGCCGTTCGGCGATGCTGGCAAACGGCACCATGCGGATCTGCATCAGGTCGCGCTGCAGTTCGCGCGTCAGGCGCGCCTGCAGCACCAGGTCGTCGCCCACCGTGCCCACGCTCTGGCTCAGGTGTTCATGGAAGGAGGCGACGTCGTTGACGCTTTCGGCCATCATGCGCGTCAGTTCCTGCAGGCGCGTAAAACGGTCGAATTCGAGCGGATCGAAATCGCGCTCGCTGCCCACCGCCATGCGCGAGGCGATCTGCGATTCGGCCTGCATTTCCACTTCGCGCAGCTGGCGCCGCAAGCGCGCCAGGTTGTCGGAAAACTCGCCCAGCGAGGCGCCCAGCACGCCCACTTCGTTTTCGATTTTCGAGCGCGTGATCGACACTTCGCCGGCCTGGTTCACCAGGCGGTCGAGGATGTCGGCGCGCACGCGCACCAGCGCCGCCTTCGGTTCCGGCGGCGGCATGTCTTCCATGCCCGGCAGCGGCAGCAAAGGTTGCTGCAACTGCTCGAACAGATGCAGCGCATGGTCGTAATGGGCCAGCAATTCCTCGAAAGCCTGCGGCGTGGCCGTGCCCGCGTGCAGCATGTTTTCGATATGCGTTTCGATTTCATGCGCGTGCTGGCCCAGGCGCATGGCGCCGGCCATGCGCGCGCTGCCCTTGACCGTGTGCAGGGTGCGCAGCAGCATCTGCGCCTGGCCGCTGTCTTGCGGCTGCTGCTGCCAGTTGCGCAGCGCCGCGCCGATCTGCGGCAGCAAATCGGCGCCCTCTTCCAGGAACACCGGCAGCAAGTCCAGGTCCAGCTCGTCGCTAATGCCGGCGCTGGCAGCCAGCAGGGCCTGCGCGTCGGCCGGCACCATCGCCGGCGCCTCGGTCTCCGGTTCGGTTTCCGGTCCCGGTTCCGGTCCCGGTTCCGGTCCCGGCTCGGCTGCCGCTGGCGGCGTATCGAACACGGAGTCGAACAGGTCGTCGATGGCGCTGGTATCGGGCGCCGGCGGCAATTTCATGCGCGCTGGCGGTGTTTCCTCCAGCGTGGTGGGGCCCTGCCCTGGTCCATCGGCGACGATGCTGGCGTAGGCGGCGGCAAACAGCGCATCGAGGCCGTTCTCGGCAGGTTTGCCGCGGTCGTCCATGATGCTGGCATAGGTGGCGGCGAACAGGGCATCCAGGCTGTTTTCAGGTGCAGGCGCAGTCTCCCCTGGCGGCGCCGTCAGCGCGCGCCACAGGGTATTGAGTTCCTCGATCAGTGCCGGCTGCGCCGGCGCCAGGTCGCCCAGGGTGAACGCCTGCAGCATCTGGCGGATGCCATCGGTGGCGTGTTCCAGCACGTCGTGCTGCGCGTCGGCCAGCCCGGCGCGCGGCGCCACCACGGTTTCGATGGCGATTTCCAGCGCGTGCGCCAGGTCGCGCAATGCGCTAAAGCCGACGGTGCCGGAGCTGCCGGCCAGGGTATGCACGGCCTGCAGCGCGTCGGCGCTGACGGCGCGCGCTTCATGGCGCCATTCGCCGAAGTCGCGCTCAAGCACGCGCAGTAGTTCGTCGGTTTCGGCCAGGTAGATGTTATACAGCGGCAGGCTGATACGCAGCTCGCCCACATGTTTCAGGTTATCGTCCGGCGCCTCGTGCTGGGCTGGCGCGGTGGCCGGCGGAAAGCCGATCACATTGCCGTTGCCGCCCGTGGCCGGCGCCGGCGCCTCCTTGGCCGCAGGGCGCCGCTTGCGCAGTTCGAACGGCCCGCCTTCGCGCACCCGCTCGGCCGCATCCGGCAACATGCCCGCTTCGCGCCCGCGCGCGCCGCCCCCCTCCAGCTCGGCCACCCATTCGCTCAATTGGTACCAGCCGTAATTGAGCAGGGTGTACAGATCATCGCTGGCCGGGCGCGCCTCGGCCAGCCAGGTATTGAGCACTTTTTCGATGGCGCCGGCCGCTTCGGCAAACTGCGCCAGGCCGATCATGCGGCTGCTGCCCTTCAGGGTGTGATACGAGCGGCGCAGCATGGCCAGGTGTTCGCCGTTGCCGGCGCCCGCCTCGGCGCGCAGCGCGGCCAGGCTGGTTTCCACAAAGGCCAGCACCTCGCGCGCCTCAGCCAGGAAAATATCGAGCATCTCGGCGTCGAGATCGCCGCCGGCCGCTGTGCCGTTGTCCGCTGGCGGCATGATCGACTGCGGCGGCAAAGCATGATCGAGCACCGGCACCGGCACGCCGCCGGCCGCCGCCACTTTTTCAAACGGCAGCGCGCGGAAGGCGCCGCTGGCGGCATCGAAATGGAAGCGTGCGCCGGCCCCCTGGGGATTACGCCCCAGCATGTCGACAAAAAAGCCCAGCGCGCTGACGTTTTGCGCGATCTCGTCGAGCGCTTCCATCGGCGCCTGGCTGTCGCCGTCCAGCAGCAGCTGGACGCTGGAGACCACCTGCTGCATGCCGGCGCTGGCGGCGGCCTGCCCCAGTTCCTCCAGCGTCTGCCGCATCGGCTGCAGCAGCGGCGCCACGCCGGCCAGTTCCGCACGGCGGCCAATATCGGCGTAATAGGCGTTGAGCAGCTGCTCGACCTGGCGCAAGCCCGCTTTCATGGACTCGGCCAGCGCGCCCGCCACTTGCCCCTGTTCGATCTGGCGCGACAATTCGCCCTGCGCCGGCGCCGATGGCGCCTCGCCGTCCTGCAGCGCCTGCAAGCGCGCGGCGATGGTTTCGGCATTGCTGGCGAAATCGTCGGGCAGCCTGCGCAACTGTTCCAGGCCGGTTTCGGCAAACAGCAGCGCCGTCTCCATTTCCTGCGCCAGCGCGGCGTGGCGGCCGCTGGCGGCTGCCAGCCGCGCCACGTCGGCGCCCTGGCGCAGCAGGCTGGCCAGGGCCGGCACTTTCAAGGTCTCCGCCTGCGCCGCCACCTCATCGAGCGCCTCGCTGAAAGCCTCGCCCGGCGCGGCGTCGCGCCAGCTGGCGCGCGCGCGGACCAGCGCCTCGCGCGCGCCCTGCAAGGCGGCCTGATCGACCTGGCCATAGCGCCGCGCCTCCACATCCTCGGCCACCAGGCCATCGAGCTCGAACGCCTGGCGCAGCTGGCGCGCCGCCGGCGTGGGCTCGCCAGCGGCGGCGATCAGGTACAGCGCATCGCGCAGCAAGGTGTCGGGCAGGCCGGCCGTGCCTTGCGCCAGGCGGCGCAATTGCAGGTTGATCAGGCCGAACAACTGCTTCATGTACAGGCTGTCGCCGCCATGGCCCTGGGCCGCCAGGCCGGCCACGGCCTGCATGGTGAACCAGAAGGTGCGCGCCGACGCTTCGCCCTGCGCGTCGGCCACCAGTTGCAAGGTGTCGTGCAGGGCTTGCGCATGCGGCTGACGCGCCTCGGCATCCGGCGCCCTCAGGAACGGCAGCAGCGACTTTTCAAAGCGGCTGCGCCAGGCCGGATAGTCGGCGGCGATCACCGGCTCGGCCAGCGCGATGGCGTGGTGCCGGTCCACGGACGGCGGGAAAAACAGTTCGGCCGGATGCACACGTTCCACCCCCAGCATGGTCTGCAGCGCGCGGTAATACGGGAACAGGCGGGTGGGCTGCGGCGGCGTGCCGGCCAGCAGGTCTTCCAGGTATTCGGTGAGGGCCTGGTACAGCTCGGCCACCACTTGCGCATGGTCGACCGTATATTCCAGCGTGCCGTCGCGAAAACGCGTCAGCGCCTGTTCCGCGCCCGCCGTCAGCAGGCCGGCACCGGCCACGTCGACCATCACCAGCGCGCCATGCGCCTGATGCAGGTGCGAGCGCGCATGCTGCAGGGCGGTGGCGCGTTCCTCGCGCTCGCGTCCGCCCGCCTCGAACAAGGCGGTGCGGGAACGGGCCAGCGCTTCGCGGATTTCCACCATCACCCAGGACAAGGGCTCGCTGTCAAACGGCTTGGACTGCTGCGGCCTGGACTGCTGCGGATTATCTGGTGTGCTCATGCCTGCCTCGGTAAAGAATTCATAACGCAAAAATCGGCACGCGCCGGGCGCTGGCTCACGCGGCGACGCGGAAGCGCGACACCGAATTTTTCAGCTCCTGCGCCAGCAGCGACAGTTTGTGGATCGACTGCGCCGTTTGCTGCGTGCCATCCTGGGTCTGTTCCGTCACGCTCAGGATATGCTGGATATTCAGGGCCACGCCGCTGGCCGAACCGGCTTGCGTGCCGGTGGCGAACGACATGCCCTGGATCAGTTCGGCCAGGTGTTTCGACACCTTGCTGATATCGTTCAGGGCGGCGCCAGCCGCGTCGGACAGGTGCGCGCCTTCGACCACGCCCTGGGTCGATTTTTCCATCGCCCGCGTCGCATCCTGGGTATCGGCCTGGATGGTGCGCACCAGCGCGCCGATCTGCTTGGCCGCGCCCGCCGAACGCTCGGCCAGGCGCTGCACTTCCTCGGCCACCACCGAAAAGCCGCGCCCCGCCTCGCCGGCCGATGCCGCCTGGATGGCGGCGTTCAGCGCCAGCACATTGGTCTGCTCGGTGATGTCGGAAATCAGTTCGGTGATCTCGCCGATTTCCTGCGACGATTCGCCCAGGCGCTTGATGCGCTTGGAAGTGTCCTGGATCTGGTCGCGGATTTCATGCATGCCCTTGATGGCGTTTTCAACCGCCGTCGAGCCTTGCAGGGCCGCCGCCACCGACTGGCGCGCCACGTCGGCCGAGACGCTGGCCGACTTCGACACCTCGGTAATCGCATTGGCCATCTTCACCACCGTGGCGCTGACGCCCTGGATTTCGCGCGACTGCTGCTGCGAGGCGATCAGCAGTTTGCTCGAGATGCTTTGGGCCTGGGTCGACGCGCGGTTGACCTGTTCGGCCGTCGCCGTCACCCGCCCCACCAGGCCGCGCAATTCCTCGACCGTGTAGTTGACCGAATCGGCGATTGCGCCCGTGATGTCTTCCGACACCGTCGCCTGCACCGTCAGGTCGCCGTCGGCCACCTTCTGCAGTTCGTTCATCAGGCGCAAAATGGCGGCCTGGTTCTGGTCGTTCTGCGCCTTGGCCGCCTCCTCTTTTTCCTGCGACAGCAGGCGGCGGATCTCGGCCTCCTGGCGCCGCCGCTCGGCGTCGCGCGTGCGGTTGACGGAGTCCTGCAGCAGCACGCGGCCCATGCCGGCCGCCGCCACCAGCGTCAGCAGCACGCCGCCCACCATCAGCCAGAAGGCCGCGCCCAAGGTTTCCTGGTTCAGATGGTACATCTGCTGCAGCAGGGTCAGGCGCTGGCGCAGGTCTTCGTTTTCGCTGAAGATCAGCTGCTCGGCGCTTTTCGCCGCGCTGAATTTGTCGAGCCCGTCGAGCAAGGAAGAGACCAGCTTCTGGTAGCTGTCGAAGCCGGCCTTGAGCGCCACCAGCTGCTCGCGCAACTGCGCGTCGCGCGTGGGCGCCAGCTGCAAGGTGCCGCTGCCATTGAGCAGGCCGTCGACGGCGGCGCGGAAATACGTGGTGTCGCGGCCCAGCGCGAAGGCGGTTTCCGAACTGATGCTGCCGGAACCGATAAAGCCGCTGGCGCTGCGGCTCATGCGCTGGGTCAGCATCATCAGCCGGCCGATCACGGCCAGCTCGCGCCCGTTGCCGCCGCGCTGCACCTTGAGCGCGGCGATTTCCTCGGTCTGCGCCAGCAGCGCCGGCGTGCGCGCATTCAACTGCTGCAAGGTCTGGTCGAACTGGCCCAGTTCCGCCTTCAGGCGCAGGATGGTGCCGGCCGCGCGGTCGCTGCTGGCCCATTTTTTACGCGCGTCGGCCACCGCCGCCAGCAGGCTGGCGCGCGACTCGCCGATATCGCGGCCGTGATACGTCCCGCCGCGCACCATCAGGCGGAAATCCTGGTTCAGTTCATTGCGGCTTTCCTCCAGCTGGCGGAAGGCCTCGGGATTGCCCTGCACCGCGTTCGGCGCCGCTTTCCCCAGGCGCTGCGAGTGCATCAGGGCGTCGCCGGCCAGCTGCGTCTGGGCCGAGGCGATATTGCCGCTGCGGGTATTGAGGCCGACAAACAGCAGGCTGGCGGCCAGGCTCAGGGCCATCACGGTGGTCAGTACCGACAGCTGTTTTTGCAGCGGCAGATGGCCGATCAGCGGCAGTTTCAGGTCGGCCGCCGGCGCGCTGGCCAGCGTCTTGCGCCGTCCCAGCGCATCGCGCAGGCGCAAGGGCAAGGGCAAATCGTCGGGCGAGATGGTGGCGGCAGGCAAGGCGCCGTCGGCCAGGATCGAAGAGTGGTCGCCCATCAGCGCAATTCCTTGTGTGTGTGAGCGATCTGGGGGCCGCAGAGGGCGCCGGCAAAGCCGGCATCGAGAAAGCGTTCGGCTTGCGCCAGCTGCGCCAGGTCCAGCCGCAGCCAGGGCTGGTGTTCGCTGTCGCGCAGCGCATGCGCGGCCCATGGAAATTCCTGCAACAACGCCGGCGGCGCCATGGCCAGCATGCCGCGCTGCTGGCGCAGGCCCAGCACGCGCTCGACCAGCACGGCGCAATCGAGCCCCAGGCGCGGCGCAAAGGTGATCAAACGGCTGTCGCCGGTGATGCCGCAGGCCGGCTGGCTCATGTAGCGCGCCAGGTCGATGATGGCCGTCAGGCGTCCGCGCATGGCGGCCAGGCCCAGATACCAGTCCTGCGCCAGCGGCACGCCCTGGATGTGCAGGCCGGCCGGGATCACGATCTCGCCCAGTTGCGTGAGGTCGAGCAGGCAGTGCCGTCCGCCCAGCAGCACGCCCAGGTCCTTGCGCCCGGCCAGCACGCCGCTGCGCGCGGCCTGCACCCTTTCGTGCAGCTGCAACTGGTACTGGCGCAAACGCCCGTGCCGCGCACCGCCTTCAACAGGTGGCGATCCGGAGGCGCTGATGCCGGGCGTGATCCGCATGGGTCAGGACAGCGCCGCGATCTTGGCCAGCAGGTCCGCTTCGACCACCGGCTTGATCAGGTAGTCGCGCGCGCCCTGGCGCAAGCCCCAGATGCGGTCCGTCTCCTGGCTCTTGCTGGAACAGATAATCACCGGCACATGCGCCAGTTCGGGGTCGCGCGCGATGGCGCGCGTGATCTGGAAGCCATTCGCGCCCGGCATCACCACGTCCATCAGGATCAGGTCGGGCCTGTCCTGCTTGAGCTGCGCCAGCGCGTCGGCGCCGTTTTCGGCGGTGGACACGGCATAGCCGGCGCGCACCAGCATCTCGCTCAGGTAGTAGCGTTCCGTCGGCGAATCATCGACGATCAGAATTGTATGTATGGACATCAGCTTCCTTGCTGCATTGGTTAATAACGGCGCTACCGCGGCGTACCTGCGGCCAGATGCTGCCGCACGGCCGCCAGCAGCGCCTCGCGCGCCAGCGGCTTGGCCAGGCTGGCGCTGGCGCCGGCCAGGCTGCCGCGGGCCCGGTCGAACAAGCCCTCTTTCGACGACAACATCAGCACCGGCGTGGCGCGAAAACCGGCGCTGGCGCGGATCAGGGCGCAAGTGCGGTAGCCATCGAGACGCGGCATCACCACGTCGCACACCACCAGAGCCGGCCTGCAGTCGCCCAGCTTGGCCAGCGCATCGAAGCCATCTTCGGCCAGCACCACCCGGTAGCCGGCATCGCGCAGATAGCCGGCCACGCAGGTACGCATGGTGGCGCTGTCGTCGATCACCAGGATGGTGATGCCGCCGGCGTCCGGGCAAGGGCTGTTCAAGGGTGGCTCAACAGTGGCTCAATGTAATCATTCGGCAATTATTCACACCATAGCATAGGCCGCCGCAAGCTGCTGCGCCGCAGCCGCCGTGGCTTCCACCTTGGCTTCCGCCTTGGCTTCCACCTTGGCGAACGGCATGACTATCGTATAAAATTGCTTAAATAGCCACCATCTCGAAGTCGTCCTTGCGCGCGCCGCATTCCGGGCAGGTCCAGTTCATCGGTACATCGGCCCAACGCGTGCCGGGAGCGATGTCTTCGTCTGGCAGGCCGGCCGCTTCATCATAAACCCAGCCGCAGATAAGACACATCCACGTTTGGAGTTGCTGCGTTGTTTCGTTGCTACTCACGTTCCGCCACCCTTCAATCAAGTAAAATGCTGAATTAGGTATCTTAATCTACCCGCCGTGCAAAACCAAACTTCTCCCCTCATATTAAGCTTCGGCGTGTCCGATCCCGTCGGCGCGATCGGCATCCAGGCCGACCTGGCCACTTTTGCCTCCTTTGGCTGCCATGGCCTGTCGGTCACCACCGGCCTGCTGATCAGCGATACGGCCCGCGTGGAAGACATGCAGGCGGTCGACCCGGACTGGGTCTCCGACCAGGCCCGCGTGCTGCTCGAAGACATGTCGGTGGCCGCCATCAAGATCGGCGCGCTGGGCAGCGTGGAAAACGTCACGGCGATCGCCGAAATCGTGTCCGACTACCCCAACGTGCCCCTGATCCTCGACCCCTTCATTTCGGCGCTGCCGGAACAGGGCATGGACGACGAAGACATCCTGACCGCCGTGCGCCAGCTGCTGATCCCGCAAACCACCCTGCTGGTGCTGTCGCCGGTGGAACTGGAACGCCTGGCCGAAACCTGGCGCGACAGCGATCCGTCCGACACCCTGCAAAACGACGTCGACTACCTGGTCGCCCTGGGCTGTGAATACGTGCTGGTGACCTGCATGCCGGCCGACGCCGGCAAGAGCGGCACCGGCGAAGGCAAGCTGCGCGCCAACACCCTGTTCGGCGAAGACGGCGTGGTGCGCCACGACGTGTGGCGCCATCTGCCAGGCATCTTCAACGGCGCCGGCAGCACCCTGTCGGCGGCCGCCACGGCGCTGCTGGCACTGGACCAGGGCGGCGGCGATGTCGACAACGACGTGCAGCAGGCCGTGGTGGCGGCGCAGGAATACACGGCCGGCGCGCTGACGCATGCGCGGCGCTTCGGCATGGGCAAGCTGGTGCCGAACCGCCTGTTCAAGGCCGGCGCCTGACCCCCGACTCCCCTTACACACCATACAAGGCAATCTCATGACGACTTCGCAAAACGATACCCTGTTCGCCCGCGCCCAGAAAACCACGCCGGGCGGCGTCAATTCGCCGGTACGCGCCTTCCGCTCGGTAGGCGGCACGCCGCGTTTCATCACGCGCGCCGAAGGCCCGTACTTCTGGGACGCCGACGGCAAGCGCTATATCGACTATATCGGCTCGTGGGGCCCGGCCATCGTCGGCCACGCCCACCCGCAAGTGGTGAAAGCGGTGCAGGACGCGGCCGCGCTGGGCCTGTCGTTCGGCGCGCCGACCGAAGGCGAAGTTTTGATGGCCGAGGAAATCACGCGCCTGGTGCCGTCGATCGAACAGGTGCGCCTGGTGTCGTCGGGCACGGAAGCGACCATGAGCGCGCTGCGCCTGGCGCGCGGCGCCACCGGCCGCGACAAGATCGTCAAGTTCGAAGGCTGCTACCACGGCCACGCCGATTCGCTGCTGGTGAAAGCGGGCAGCGGCCTGCTCACCTTCGGCAACCCGACCTCGGCCGGCGTGCCGGAAGATTTTGTCAAGCACACGCTGGTACTCGACTATAACAACGTCGAGCAGCTGAAAGACGCCTTCGACAGTTTCGGCACCGAGATTGCCTGCGTGATCGTCGAACCGGTGGCCGGCAACATGAACCTGGTGAAAGCCACGCCCGAATTTCTGCAGGCGATGCGCGACTTGTGCACCCAGCACGGCGCGCTGCTGATTTTCGATGAAGTCATGTGCGGCTTCCGCGTGGCGCTGGGCGGCGCGCAGGCGCTGTACAACATCAAGCCCGACCTCACGGCCCTCGGCAAGGTGATCGGCGGCGGCATGCCGGTGGCGGCCTTTGGCGGCAGCGCGGCGCTGATGCACAATATGGCGCCGCTGGGCGCCGTCTACCAGGCCGGCACCCTGTCGGGCAATCCGGTGGCGGTGGCCGCCGGCATGACGACCCTGAAACTGATCCAGCAGCCGGGCTTCTACGAGCAGCTGGGCGCCAGCGCAAAACGCCTGGCCGATGGGCTGACGGCAGCGGCGCAAGAAGCGGGCGTGGTGTTCTGCGCCGACGCCATCGGTGGCATGTTCGGCATTTATTTCAGCGCCACGCCACCGACCAGCTACGCCGAAATGATGGCCGGCGACCGCAGCAAGTTCAACGCCTTCTTCCACGCCATGCTGGACGAAGGCGTGTACTTCGCCCCGGCGGCGTTCGAGGCGGGCTTTGTCTCGGCGCAGCACGACGACGCCGTGATCGACGCCACGATCGCCGCCGCGCGCAAGGTGTTTGCCGCGCTCAAGTAATCCCTTGAAGTAAGCGTTTCCAGCTGTTCTTCGCGGCGGCCGTCCTGGCCGCCGCGCACCCTCCCTCCCGCCCTCCCGCCCTCCCCGCATTGCTGCAAGCATTTGACGCAATGCACAAAATTTGACCTCGCGCATAGTTTCAACCCAGAAATGCAAAGAAAGTATCAGTTTACGATCATGTAATCGGTGGCTGCGTACGGCTTGCCTGCATAGAATACGCAGATAAACCAAAAACCCGCCCGGCCGCCAGCATCGCCGGAGCGCACGGTAACCCAGCAGGAGACACGCCTTGAAGCCAGATCTTGAAGTCGTCTGTGTGCAGCCCGACGAGTCGTTCGCCGCCTGGTCGCACGGCTACCCCTACCGCACGGTGCGCTGGCACTTTCATCCCGAATATGAAATCCAGCTGATCACGGAAACCACGGGCAAGTATTTTGTCGGCGACTATATCGGCGACTTCGAACCGGGCAACCTGGTCATGTCCGGCCCCAACCTGCCGCATAACTGGGTCAGCGAACTGCCGGACAACCAGCCGGTCGCGCAGCGCTGCCTGATCCTGCAGTTCACGGCCGACTTCATCGCCGGCGCGATGGCCACCTTTCCCGAACTGCAGCCGGTGCAAGCGCTGCTGGCCGAATCGCGCAGCGGCTTGCTGTTTACGCCGCAAGCGGGCGCAGCGGCACGCCCCTTGATGCAGGAACTGCTGACGGCGCGCGGCTGCCGCCGGGTGCTGCTGTTCATTTCGCTGCTGGAGCTGCTGCTGCGCGACGGCGAGCGCAAGCGGCTGTCCAGCCCCAGCTACCTGCCCGATCCGCACAGCTACATGTCGTCGAAGATCAACCTGGCACTGGCGTATATCGGCAAGAATCTGTCGACCGAACTGCGCGAATCGGCGCTGGCCGAACTGATCGGCCAGAACGTCAGCTCTTTTTCACGCGCTTTCAGCAAGCACACGGGCATCTCGTTCGTGCAATACGTGAACTTGCTGCGCATCAAGCTGTCCTGCGAAATGCTCAGCAACAGCGAACTGAGCATCACCGATATCTGCTACCAGGTGGGCTTTAACAATCTGTCCAATTTCAACCGCCAGTTTCTTGCGCACAAAGGTATCTCGCCCTCGAAATTTCGGCGCTACGACGGCTTGCGCCTGTCCAGTCCGCTCAACTGACACCGTTTTTTTTGCCATGCCCCGGCAGCAGGCACACCATGCTGCCAACCAGAAGTATAAAAACACTAAAAACTAGGAGACATCATGATGCTGCAAAAGAAATTGCTTGCCCTGGCCACCACCGCCCTGTGCACCGCCGGCCTTGCCCTGCCCGCCAGTGCCGCCCCCTTGAAGATCGGCATGTCTTTCCAGGAGCTTAATAACCCGTACTTCATCACCATGAAGAAAGCGCTGGAAGACGCGGCCGCCAGCATCGGCGCCACCGTCGTCATCACCGACGCGCGCCACGACGTGGCCAAGCAGACCAGCGACGTGGAAGACATGATCCAGAAAAAGATCGACATCCTGCTGCTGAACCCGACCGACTCGGTCGGCATCCAGTCGGCCGTCAAGTCGGCCAATGCGGCCGGCGTGATCGTGGTGGCGGTCGACGCCAATGCCAACGGCCCCGTCGATTCCTTTGTCGGCTCGAAAAACTTCACGGCCGGCCAGATGGCCTGCCAGTACCTGGCCAAGAGCCTGGACGGCAAGGGCGATATCGCCATCCTCGACGGCATCCCGGTGGTGCCCATCCTGGAGCGCGTGCGCGGCTGCAAGGATGCGCTGGCGGCCTTTCCCGGCATCAAGATCGTCACCACCCAGAACGGCAAGCAGGAGCGCGACCAGGCCCTGACCGTCACGGAAAACATGCTGCAGGCCAACCCCAAGCTGAAAGGCATTTTCAGCGTCAACGATGGCGGCGCCATGGGGGCCTTGTCGGCGATCGAAGCGAGCGGCAAGGACGTGAAACTGACCAGCGTGGACGGCGCGCCGGAAGCGATCAAGGCCATGCAAAAAGCCAATTCGAAATTCATCGCCACGGCCGCCCAGTTCCCGCGCGACCAGATACGCCTGGCGCTGGGCGTCGCCCTGGCCAGGAAATGGGGCGCCAATGTGCCGGCGCAAATCCCGGTCGACGTGAAACTGGTGGACAAGGCGGGCGCCAAATCCTTCAGCTGGTAAGGCAGCTTGTCCAGGACTCCCGCCACGCGGCGGGAGTGTCACCGTAGCCCGGGGTCCATCATGAACACGATCTTGCAATTACAACATATCAGCAAGGGCTTTCCGGGCGTCAAGGCCCTGGACGGCATCAGCCTGTCGATCGCGGCCGGCGAAATCCACGCCCTGCTGGGCGAGAACGGCGCCGGCAAGTCCACCCTGATGAAAATTCTCAGCGGTATTTATCGTCCCGATGCGGGCAGCATCGTGGTCGACGGCCAGGCGCGCGAGTTTCACAGCTACAAGGACGCCATCGCCGCCGGCATCGCCATCATCTTCCAGGAATTTTCGCTGATCCCGTATCTGAACGCGGTGGAGAATATCTTTCTCGGGCGCGAGCTGAGCAATCGCCTGGGCCTGCTGTCAAAGCAGGCCATGCGCCGCCAGGCGCAGGCGATCTTTGCGCGCCTGGGGGTCGAGATCGACCTGACGGCAGAGATCAGCCAGCTCAGCATCGCCCAGCAGCAATTCGTCGAAATCGGCAAGGCGCTGTCGCTCAACGCCCGCATCCTGATCCTCGACGAGCCGACCGCCACCCTGACGCCCGGCGAGGCCAGCCATCTGTTTTCCATCATGCGCGAACTCAGGCAGCAGGGCGTGGCGATGATCTTCATCTCGCACCATATGGAGGAAATCTTCGAGGTGTGCGACCGCATCACGGTGTTGCGCGATGGCCAGTATGTCGGCATGCGGGACGTCGCCGACACGGACGTGGCGCGGCTGGTGGAAATGATGGTCGGGCGCAAGCTCGAAGCGAGCTTTCCCCCCAAACCCGTACGCCTGCCATCCGCGCCCATCGTGCTCGAAGCGCGCGAAGTGAAGCTGGCAAAAGACAGCCCCGCCAACAGCTTTCAATTGCACCAGGGCGAAATCCTCGGCTTTGCCGGCCTGGTCGGGTCGGGCCGCACGGAACTGGCGCTGGCCGTGATCGGCGCCCAGCCGGCCTGGCACAAGGAGATCCGCCTGCATGGCCAACCCGCCAGGCTCGACGATCCGGCCGACGCCTTGCGCCACGGCATAGGCCTGCTGCCGGAAAGCCGCAAGGCCGAGGGCCTGATCATCGATTTCGCTATCACGGAAAACATGTCGATTAACAACCTGGGCAAGTACACGGGCCACGGCCTGATCAGCCGCAAGCGCGAGCTGGCCACCACCCGCGCCATGATGGCCAAGGTGGGCGTCAAGGCGCCGGGGCCGGCCACGCGCGTGGGGTCGCTCAGCGGCGGCAACCAGCAGAAAGTGGTGATCGCGCGCTGGCTCAACCACCACTGCAAGATCCTGATCTTCGACGAGCCGACGCGCGGCATCGACGTGGGCGCCAAGGCGGAAATCTACCGCCTGATGCGCGCCCTGACCGGCGATGGCTATTCCATCATCCTGATTTCATCGGAACTGCCGGAAATTACCGGCATGTGCGACCGCGTCGCCGTCTTCCGCCAGGGCGCCATCGTGGCCCTGCTCGAAGGCGATTCCATCCACTCCAGCGAGGTAATGCGCCATGCAACAGCCGGTAAACAATAATTCCCTCTCCGCCACGCCGCGCGGTGCCACCAGCCAGGGCGCCGCCGCGCTCTGGACGCTGCTGAAAAAGTCGCCAGCCTTTTTGCCGCTGATCGGCCTGCTGCTGGTGTCGGTGGCGATGGCCGCCACCACCGACCATTTCTTTTCCAGCGACAACCTGATCAATATCGCCCGGCAAGTGTCGATCAACGCCATTATCGCCGTCGGCATGAGCTGCGCCATCCTTTCCGGCGGCATCGACCTGTCGGTCGGCTCCGTGATGGCGCTGACGGGCACGCTGACGGCGGGCCTGATGGTGGCCGGCCTGCCACCCGGCCTGGCCATCATGGCCGGCCTGGCGGTCGGCATCGCCTTTGGCGTGGGCAACGGCTTTTTCATCGCCTACGCAAAAATGCCGCCGATTATCGTCACCCTGGCCACGATGGGCATCGCGCGCGGCCTGGCCCTGCTGTACACGGGCGGTTATCCGATCAACGACCTGCCGGACTGGTTCGAGTTCTTCGGCCGCGGCAATGTGCTGGGCGTGCAGACGCCGATCCTGGTGATGCTGCTGGTGTTTGTCGTCGCCTATGTCCTGCTCGACCATACGGCGCTGGGCCGCTATATCTATGCCATCGGCGGCAATGAGGAAGCCACGCGCCTGAGCGGCGTGCGCGTTTCGCGCTACAAGCTGCTGGTGTATGCGCTCAGCGGCTGCACGGCCGCCATCGCCGGCCTGGTGCTCACCTCGCGCCTGATGAGCGGCCAGCCGAATGCGGGCGTCGGTTTCGAGCTCGACGCGATCGCCGCCGTGGTGATGGGCGGCACGGCGATCACGGGCGGGCGCGGCTCCATCATCGGCACCCTGATCGGCGCCATCATGCTGGGCGTGCTGAACAACGGCCTGAACATGATGGGCGTGTCGCCGTATCTGCAAAACATCATCAAGGGCGTGATCATCCTGCTCGCCATTTACATCAGCCGCAACAGCAGCAAGCGGTCCTGACACCTTCCCCACTGGAGACACCATGAAATACACCGAAGTCGAGATGCAAGCCGTGGTCTGCCACGGCCCGAAAGATTACCGCCTGCAAAAAATCGCACGCCCTTCGCCGCGCCTGAACGAATTGCTGATCCGTATCGCCGCCTGCGGCATCTGCGCCAGCGACTGCAAATGCCATTCGGGCGCGGCGATGTTCTGGGGCGGCGAGGGCCAGAGCTCGTGGGTCAAGCCGCCGGTGGTGCCCGGGCATGAATTCTTCGGCTACGTGGTCGAGGCCGGCGAACATGGCGAGGAACACTTCGGCGTGCGGGTGGGCGACCGCATCATCGCCGAGCAGATCGTGCCGTGCGACAAGTGCCGCTTTTGCACCTCGGGCAAATACTGGATGTGCGAAGTGCACAATATCTTCGGCTTCCAGCGCGAAGTGGCCGATGGCGGCATGGCCGACTACATGCGCATCCCGGCCACCGCCCGCGTGCATAAAATCCCGGAAAGCATTTCGCTGGAGGACGCCGCCATCATCGAGCCGCTGGCGTGCGCCATCCACACCGTCAACCGTGGCGGAGTGGAACTGGACGACGTGGTGGTGATCGCCGGCGCCGGTCCGCTGGGCCTGATGATGACGCAGATCGCCGCCCTGAAGACGCCGAAAAAACTGGTGGTGATCGACCTGGTGCCCGAGCGCCTGGCGCTGGCGCGACAGTTCGGCGCCGATGTCGTCATCGACCCCGGCCGCGAAGACGCGCTGGCCGTGATCCATGGCCTGACCGGGGGCTACGGCTGCGACGTGTATATCGAAACGACGGGCGTGCCGGCCGGCGTAACGCAGGGACTCAATCTGATCCGCAAGCTGGGCCGCTTCGTCGAATTCAGCGTATTTGGCAAGGAAACCAGCGCGGACTGGTCTATCATCGGTGACCGCAAGGAACTCGACGTGCGCGGCGCCCACCTGGGGCCGTATTGCTATCCGATCGCCATCGACCTGCTGGAACGGGGGCTGGTGACGTCGAAGGGCATCGTTACGCACGGTTTCGCGCTGGAAGACTGGGAGCAGGCGTTCGCGCTGGCCAATTCACTCGATTCGATCAAGGTACTGCTGAAACCATCGGTACCTGTTTAACTGAAGGAAGACTGCTGCATGGAATACATCATCGGTGTCGATATCGGCACGCAAAGCACCAAGGCCTTGCTGGTCGACCGCGCGGGCGCCATCGTCGCCCAGCACGCGCAAGGCTACCAGGTCGACACGCCCAAGCCCCTGTGGGCCGAGCAGTGGCCCGATGTCTGGTACCGGGCCGTGCTCACCTGCGTGCGCGAGGTGGTGGCAAAAAGCGGCGTGGCCGCGGCCGATATCAAGGCGATTTGCGTGAGCAGCCTGTACGGCGGCTCCGGCATACCCGTCGACGAGGCCATGCAGCCGCTGCACCCCTGCCTGATCTGGATGGACCGCCGCGCCACCGAGGAAGTGGAGTGGGTCACGCAGCAGAGCGACCTGGAACGGCTGCATGCGGTCACCAGCAATGGCGTCGACAGTTATTACGGCTACACCAAGATGCTGTGGCTGAAAAACCACCAGCCCGCCATATGGGAACGCACGCGGTATCTGCTGCCACCGAACAGCTATATCAACTACCTGCTGTGCGGCGAGGTGGCCGTCGACCATAGTTCGGCCGGCAATATCGGCGGCGTGTACGACATGGCGGCGCGCAACTGGTCCGGTGAAATGCTCGATGCGCTGGGCATCCCCGCGCGCATGATGCCGCAGCGCCTGGTCGATTCGTCCGAGGTGGTCGGTCCCCTGCTGCCGGCCATCGCCGAACAGCTCGGTTTGCTGGCCGGAACAAAGGTGGTGGCCGGCGGCGTCGATGCGGCGGTCGCCACCCTGGCGGCGGGCGTCAGCCGCGCCGGCCAGCATGTGGCCATGATCGGCACCAGCATGTGCTGGGGCACGATACGCCAGCAGGCCGAGGCCAGCCACGGCCTGATCAGCATGCCGCATGTATTCAACAGCCAGCACGATTTATACGTGTTCGGCGGCGCGATCACGGCCGGCGCTTCCGTCAGCTGGTTCCGCGACGCCTTCTGCCAGGCCGATATCGACGAGGCCAAGCGGCAAGGTTATGGCGATGTACACCAGTTGATGGAAGAAAACGCGGCCAAGGTGCCGCCCGGCGCCGATGGCGTGCTGTTCCTGCCCTATCTGATGGGCGAGCGCAGCCCGATCTGGGACGCGAAAGCCAGCGGGGCGTTTTTAGGCCTGAACCTGTACCACGGCCGCGCCCATCTGTACCGCGCCGTGCTGGAAGGCGTGAGCTTTGCGCTGAAACACAATATCGACGCGGGCAGCCAGGGCGCGGCCACGCTGGACGACAAACTGATCGTCGTCGGCGGCGCCGCGCACTCGCCGCTGTGGATGCAGATCATCGCCGACATCACCGGCTACCAGGTCTACACGATCGCCGAAAACGTCGAAGCGGCGCTGGGGGCGGCCTTGCTGGCGGCGCTGGGCGCCGGCCTGATCTCGCGCGAGACGGCGCAGCAGGGCTGGGTCACGCTGGTGCCGCGCAGCACGCCGCAAGCCGAGGCCAGCGCCGCCTACCGCCGCGCCTTCGGCCGCTACCGCGACGCCTATCCCGCCCTGCAAGGGCTGATGCACCGCATCCACCATGACCACCAGGAGTAGAACAGCATGCAATTCGATTTCAGCGGCAAGCGTTATATCGTCACGGGCGCGTCCAGCGGCATCGGCGAAGTCACGGCCCGTTTGCTGCGCGCGGCCGGCGCCGAGGTGATCGCCATCGGCCAGAACGCCGGCAAGCTGGCCGCGCTGGCGCAGGACACCGGCTGCCAGCCCTTGCAGCTCGATATCGCCGACAGCGCGGCGATGGCGGCGGCGATCGCGCCGTTGGCCAATATCGATGGCCTCGTCAACTGCTCCGGCATCGCCCTGCTCGACCCTTGCCTGGCGCTCGACGCCGAACGCTTCGACCAGGTGATGGCGATCAATGCGCGCGGCGCGGCCATGATGGCGCGCCATGTGGCGCAGGGCATGCTGCGCGACGGCCGCGCCGGCAGCATCGTCAATGTGTCGAGCCAGGCGTCGCTGGTGGCGCTGGACGACCACCTGGCGTATTGCGCCTCGAAGGCGGCGCTGGACGCCATCACGCGCAACTTGTGCCTGGAACTGGGACCCAGCGGCATCCGCGTCAACAGCGTCAACCCCACCGTGACCCTGACGCCGATGGCCGAACGGGCCTGGAGCGACCCGGCCAAAAGCGGCCCGATGCTGGCGGCGATTCCGCTGCGCCGCTTCGCCACGCCGCAAGACGTGGCACGGCCCATCCTGTTCCTGCTCAGCGACGCGGCCGCCATGATCAGCGGCGTCAGCCTGCCCATCGATGGCGGCTATACCTGCCGCTGACTTGGCCCGACAGGCAAAAATACAACAAGCAGCGCAATTGCCAAGCGGCCGCTTCCCGCATTACAATGAGAATAATTCTTATTTGCAATCACGAAGCGACTGCCCATGCCGGCTGCCCCAGCTCCCCCACAGCCCGTCGAGACCCTGTATGCCGACCACCATGGCTGGCTGCAATCGCTGCTGCGCCGGCGCCTGGGCAATGCGTTCGACGCGGCCGACCTGGCGCATGACGCGTTTGTGCGCCTGCTGAATAAGCCGCGCAGTTTCGACAGCTTCGAAGGCGCGCGCGCCTATCTGAGCACGGTGGCGCGCGGCCTGTGCGTCGACCTGTGGCGCCGCCGCGAGATCGAGCAAGCCTGGCTGGCCGCGCTGGCGGCGCAACCGGAAGCCCACGCCTGCTCGGCCGAGCAGCAGGCCAGCGTGCTGCAGGCGCTGGGCGAGATCGACGCCATGCTGCGCAGCCTGCCGGCCAAGGTGGCGCAAGCCTTTGTGCTGGCGATGGTGCACGGCATGACGGACAAGGAAGTGGCGGCGCAGCTGAACGTGTCGGACCGCATGGTGCGCAAATACATGGCCAGGGCCCTGCTGCACTGCATGCTGCTGGAAGCGGCGCTGGAGACGCCATGAGCACCTTATGAGCAATTCGCACGCCGCCATGCGGCAGGCGGCCGAATGGTTTGCCCTGCTGCGCTCGGGCGAGGCCAGCGACAGCGACCGCCATGCCTGGCAGGCCTGGCTCGATCAAACACACGAACACCGCGACGCCTGGGCCCATGCCGAAACCGTCGCCAGGCGTTTCGAGCCGGTACGCAGCCCCGAGCTGCGCCATGCGGCCGCCGACACCTTGCACGGCGCGCGCGCCAAGTCGCTGTCGCGCCGGCGCGTGCTGGGCGCGATCGCCATCCTGGGGGGCGGCGCGCTGCTGGGCGTCGAGGCCTGGCGCGCCCATCCTGTTTACCTGCTGGCGCAGTACCACACCGGCACCGGCGAGCTGCGCAGCCTGACCCTGGCCGACGGCAGCAGCGTCTGGCTCAATACGGCCAGCGCGTTTGACACCGACTACAGCGCCAGCCTGCGCCGCCTGCGCTTGCTCGATGGCGAAATGCTGGTCGACACGGCGCATGACAGCACGCGTCCTTTGGTGGTCGATACGGCCCATGGCCGCCTGCGCGCGCTGGGCACGCGCTTTACGGTGCGCCTGGTGGACGGGGCCACCTACCTGGCCGTGTATGGCGGCGCGGTGGAAGTGCGCAGCAGCGGCGGCGCCACGCGCATCGTCAAGGCCGGCAGCCAGGTCACGTTCAGCGCCGCCGTCATCGGCAAGACAGAAGCCGCCGACCCGGCCCGCGAAGCGTGGTCGCGCGGCGTGCTGCTGGCCGATAACATGACCCTGCAGGACGTGGTGGCCGAATTGAAGCGCTATCACCGTGGCCATATCGGCGTCGCGCCCGAAGTGGCGCAGCTGCGCGTGCTGGGCGGCTACCCGCTGCACGACCTGGACAAAACCCTGCGCATGCTGGCGGCCGTGCTGCCGCTGCGCGTGCGGCGTCCCCTGCCGTGGTGGACCACCCTCGAAAAAATGTGAAAAAATGGCCGTTTGCGGTTCCGCATCTGGCGCGCTGGTTCGATACACAGGACAAGACGGCATCGTTTTTGCCGTTCCTGCTTTTATTGAACCCATAGCCCAAAGAGATCCATGTCCACTTCTTCTTACCTGATGCGCCTGGCCATTGCTGGCACCCTCGGCGCTTTCCTGGCGCCTGTCGCCGTCCAGGCCCAGCAAGCTGCGCCAGTGCGCGCCTACCAGATTCCGGCCGGCCCCTTGAGCGCCGTGCTGGCCCGCTTTGTCGGCGAGTCCGGCATCCTGCTGGCCGGCAGCACCGAACTGGCCAACGGCAAGACCAGCGGCGGCCTGCAGGGCAGCCATGGCGTCGACACCGCCCTGGCGCAGCTGTTGTCCGGCAGCGGCCTGGAAGCGGTGCGCAATGCCGATGGCAGTTACACCCTGTGCCGCGCGGCGCCGCCGGCGCAGGTCGACGCCACCGGCTATAAAACCATGGCGGCCATCAGCGTGGTCAGCGCGCGCGACAGCACCAGCGAAGGCAGCGGCGCCTACAGCGGCGGCGCCCTGTCGCTGGGTAAAAATAACGCCAGCCTGCGCGACACGCCGCACAGCGTCACCATCATCTCGCGCCAGCAGATCGAAGACCAGGGCCTGAGCGACCTGACCGATGTGCTGCGCAGCACGCCCGGCATCGAAGTGTTCAACACCGATTCGGAGCGCGTGGGCTATTACGCGCGCGGCCAGGAAATCACCAACGTGCAGTTCGACGGCAACGCCGCCATCACGCCGGGCAGCGGCAACGGCTTTTATATCCAGCCCGACATGGCGACCCTCGATCACGCCGAAGTGCTGCGCGGCGCGGCCGGCCTGATGCGCGGCGCCGGCAGCCCCTCGGGCGCCGTCAACCTGGTGCGCAAGCGCCCCACTTCGCAGTTTTCCGCGGGCGGCGCGGCCACCGTCGGCAGTTGGGATACGTATCGGGCCGAAGGCGATATCTCGGCGCCGTTGAACGCCTCGGGCAGCGTGCGTGGCCGCGTGGTGGCCGTGGAAGACCGCCGCCACCATTTCCAAAAGGCGCGCAAGTCCGACAAAAGCGTGCTGTATGCGGTGCTCGAGGCGGACATCGCACCGGCCACCACCTTGCTGGCCGGCCTGGAATGGTCGACCCTGAAAACCAATGGCGCCTGGGGCAACCTGCTGGCCAATATCGACGGCAGTCCGATGCAATTCGCGCGCGACACCTACCTGGGTTCGTCGGAAAACCACTGGGACCGCGAAAACAAACAAGCCTTCGCCAGCCTGGAACACCAGTTCGGCAATGGCTGGAGCGCCAAGGCCAGCTTCAACTTCATCAACATGAAGCGCATGCACGGCGCCGACGGCTATGTGCAGACGCTGATCTCGCGCAACGCAAAAGATCCATCGAAGATCAACTACCAGATCAGCCGCTGCGGCGAAAAGGACTACACGGCCCAGCAGACCAGCTGGGACCTGTACGCCAGCGGCCCGTTCACCCTGCTGGGCCGCCAGCATGAGCTGGTGGTCGGCGCCAACGGCTCGCGCGACTATGCCCAGCCGACGGCCGGCTCCTGCACCACCCTGGCCGGCCTGCCATCGATGACCGGCCTCGATCCCTACACCTGGGACCCGTACAACGTGGCCATGCCGGCCATGCCGGCCTTCACCGGCACCTATGTCAAAAACCTGACGGAACAACAGGGCGCGTATGCGACCGCGCGCCTGAATGTCAGCGATCCGCTCACCGTCATCCTTGGCGCGCGCATCAGCTGGTGGGACTACAAGCCGAACAACCGTGCCGGCGCCTACAGCGTCGACGCGGAATTCACGCCCTACGTGGCGGCCCTGTATGCGCTCAATGACAATCTGAGCCTGTACGGCAGCTACGCCGACGTGTTCACGCCGCAGCGCGCCTTCGACAAGACCGGCAAGGCGCTGGCGCCGATCACGGGCCGCAATCTCGAACTCGGTGTCAAAGGCGAGTTTTTCAACAAAAAACTCCATGCCAACCTGGCCATCTTCCAGCTGGAACAGAACGGCAAGGGCGTCGATGACCTCAGTTCGACCAACCCCTGCCTGCCCGACTACAGCAACGGTTATTGCCAGATCGCCCAGGGGGAGCAGCGCAGCCGTGGCGTGGAAGCGGAAGTATCGGGCCAGGTCGGCAGCAACTGGAACCTGTCGGCCGGCTACACCCTGAACAATACGAAAAACGTGCGCGACACGGCCAGCAATACGGGCAAGGCGATCCGCACCACCACGCCGCGCCATTTGCTGCGATTGTTTTCCAGCTACACCCTGCCCGGCGACCTGCATGCGTGGTCGGCCGGCGGCGGCGTCAACCTGCAAAGCGAAATCACCAGCCAGAGCGGCACCGCGTTTGCGCGCCAGGGCGGCTATGCCACCGCCTCGGCGTTTGTCTCCTACCGCATCAGCCGCAACCTGCAGGCGCAGCTCAATGTCAGCAATCTGTTCGACAAGGTGTACTACGAGAAGATCCGCGAGTATGGCCCCGGCTACTACTATGGCGCCCCGCGCGGCGCCATGTTGACGGTACGCGGCCAGTATTGATCAGTCCCGGGGGCGGCTTTTCAGCTTGAACGCCGTTCCCGCCAGCAGCAGCCCCACCACCAGCGCCACCCAGTCAAAACCCGCCAGCGCCACCTCGGTGGTCGCCAGGGTCAACGGCATCAGCCCGCCCCACAATCACGCTCCCAGCCCCAGCTGAAACCGCCACATGCCAAGAGTCGGACGGATCTGCGCCAGCAGCGCCGCCACTGCCCAGGCGCCGAAGAAGCAGGCGATCTCGCTGTCGGCGCGCTGCGCCATGCCGACCGGCAGTAGCCGGTTGGCCCAGAAAAACGCGGCAAACGCGATCGGCAGGCCGGCAATCGCACCGATATTCAGGGCGTCGACCAGCCGCAGCCCGAAGCCGATACGTCCGGCCTTTACCGCCTGGGCGCGCGTGCGCACGCCCCACAGCACGGCGCCGGTGGCCACCATGGCGCAGCCGGCCAGGCCGCACAAAAAGAACAGCGCGCGCAGCAAGGGATCGGCAAAGCGGCCCAGGTGCAAGCCGTACATGGCGCGCCGCGCTTCCGAGGGCGTGATGGCGTCGTAGTCGGTGGCGGCGAGCAGCTGGCCGCTGGCGCCCTGGAACAGCAGCACCGGCTCGCTATTCGAAAACGACAGGCCCGCCTGGCGCGCAAGCGCGATGGTGGCGCTGGCGTCGCCCGGATAATCGATCACGATGCGCCCCGGCGCCGCGCCGCGCCAGCGTGTACTCGCCTGCGCCAGCAGCGGCGCCAGGTCCGTCAACGGCGCCGGCTGGCCCGAGGGCGTGACCTTGCGCGCCGTTTGTGGATACGCGTCCTTGAGCCAGGTCTTCTGGTCGCCGCCATACAGCGCCTGCTTGGGCGCCGGCATATACATGAACATCAGGGTCACCAGCCCCGTATAGGTGATCATCAAATGAAACGGCAGCGCCAGCACGGCCACCGCATTGTGCGCATCGAGCCACGAGCGCTGTCCCTTGTGCGGCCTGAAGGTAAAGAAATCCCTGAAGATGCGCCGGTGCGTGATCACGCCGCTGAGGATGGCCACCAGCATGCCCATGGCGGCGATGCCGACGATCCAGCGCCCCCACACGATCGGCATATAGTGCAGATCAAAATGCAAGCGAAACAGGAAGTCGCTGCCTTCGGTGGCGCGCGGCGCCGGCAGCTGTGCGCCGCTGGCCGGGTCGAGCAGCACCTGGTCCTGGCGCGCGCGGCGTTTTTTGACGGCCGTCTTTGTGTCGACCCAGCTGACGGCCAGCGCCGGCTGGCGGCCGGTCGGCAACTCGATCACCCAGCGCGTGGCGTCGGGTGCGTTCGCACGCAGATAGGCCAGCGCCGATTGCGCCGCCAGCACGGGCGGCACCGGTGCGGCGCTGGCGGCCGCCTGCAGCTCCGGCTTCATCCACAAGCTGATTTCGTCGCGGTAGTACGACGCCGTGCCACTCATGAACACCATCAGCAGCAGCCAGCAGACGAACAGCCCGGACCAAGTATGCAGCCAGGCCATGGCTTGGCGCAGGCTGCCCTTTTTGGCAAACACCCACAGGATGATGACGGCATAGACCAGGAAAGACAGCAGAGTAGCCGTCATCACCGCATCGACGCGGCTCTGTGGCAGCAGCACGGCCAGCATCCAGGTAATGGCGACGGTCAGGACATAGCCGCCCAGGATGGCGGCCAGCAGGCGCGCAGCCACGCCGAGGCGGTAGCGGGTGGAGTGGTGCAAGGGCATGGAATGGTGGCTTTCATCGGTTCATCGGTGGCGCGTAGGCCTTGTTGATGAATCGGATAAAGCGGATAAAAGCGGAACCAGCGCAGGGAGAAAACAACACCGCCAAGCCAGTGTGGGCCGAACCGTGGATGGCGCCGGCTAGCGTCGCCTCAGGGCGCCGTGGCACAGGCAGGATCCGCGCCGGGCTGCAGCAAGGGCACCGACATCAGCCAGCCGCGCAAATTGCTAATCAGCGCGCGTCCGCACCGTTCGGACAGCACCTGGGCGCGCTCGGCGGCTTCCTTGCGGCCTTCGTGATAGCGTACCGTCCTGAAAACGCCCAGGTCGGCGGGCGCATCGCCGCCGCTGTAGGCCTGTTGCAATGCGATCTCGATCGACAGCGCCAGCAAGGCGGCACTCTGGTCCAGCAACTGGCGGCCTTGCTGCGCATTCCAGTACGCTTCCAGGTCGGCATGCGTGCTGGCCCGCGAGACCACGCGCACGGTGTTGCGGTAGGCAGCCTGCTTCGGCGCGCCCGGCGCATGGACGGCGATCGCATTATCGAGCACCAGCGCGCTCTGGTCCTGGGTCATGGCGAACAGCGGCGTGCTTTCGACGATCCAGCCCGATTCGTCGTGATCGAAAAAGGCGATCAAGCGCGGCGTACTGCCAGGCGCCACGCGTGCCAGCGCCTGCGCCATCAGTGTGTCCTGGCGCATGGCATCGAGCACCGGCAGGTAAGGCAGCAGCACCTGGTCCGCCGCCAGTTCGATCTCGCTTTTGCGCTGTTCCAGGCCGCTATTGATCACCAGGGCATGGGCGGCCAGCGCCGCCGCAAAACCGGCGATGCCGGGCATCATGTAGGTGGTACCCGATGCACCCTTGCCGGCCCTGTCGAAATTGGCCAGGCCGCGAAAGGCCACCGCCTGCTGCTGCGGCAGGCGCAAGGACCAGGTGGCAGGCAGCGCCGGCTGCTGCGCCAGCGCACCGGCGCACAGCGACCAGGCCAGTACCGCGAACGCGGCTGTTCTCAGCATCGCCATGTCAATACAAGGGTTTGCGCAAGGCATCGCGCGCACCTTCGATGGCCTGGAAATAGGCATTGCTCAAGCCGGGATAAGCGGGCGCTTCGTCCCAATTGCCGGTGGCGCTCCTGAGCTGGCGCAGCGCACGGTACCAGTCGTATGCATGATCGTCGAGATTGACGATATAGCCGGCGCCGGCTACCAGGCCCTGCGGGTCGCCGGCCGGAATATAGCTGTTGTAGTTACGGTTGACGCCGACCTTGGTCAGATGAATCACCAGCAGCTTGTCGAGCCGGTATTGCCGGCCCAGCGCCGAAAAATCCTTTTTGGCGCCGTTCGGTTTGCTGTCCTGGCGGTCGGGCAAGGCATCGATATCGAGCGGTTCGGCGATGACGATCACCTCGTGCCCTTTTTTGCGCAGCAACTCGGCAAGGTCCTCCTTGATGCTCAGCAGGTCCTCGGTCGGCAAGGTGCGCACATGCGCCGTCAACGCGGTATTGGAAACGCTAACGGCGGCGATGCACAGCAGGCAACCGGCGCCAGGGAAGTGCGTATCGGCGGTCGGCACGGTGCTCATCACCACGCCGATGCGCACCGGCCGGGCCGACAAGGCGCTGGCCGACAGCGGCACGGCCGCCTGTTTGGGCGCCGCGCAGGCGCCAAGCAGCGCGGCACAGCACAAGACCATCAGTGTGGCGCGCGCTACCATGGATTGCCTGCGCCTAGTGATGAACAGCCGAATGGCTGGTCGACGAACCGGAACCACCCGAACTGGCCACGCCGATGGCGATGGCGATGGCGGTGCCGATGCCTACCAGCATCGTTGTACTGATCCCCGTCGTGGCGACAGCGCCAGCCGTCGTCACCGGCGCCTTGCTGGCCGAATCTTTCATGCCGACCACTGTCTGGTCATCGTCCTTTTCCTCCTCGTCGGCGCTCTTGTCGGGCGCTGGCGCGGGTGCCACCGCAGGCACGGGTACAGCCGGCGACGTCTGCGCCATCGCATGCAATGGCATCGTGCCCAGCAACACAGTCAGTAATAAAGCATTTTTCATGACATAACCCAATATAAATATGACAGTTTTTTTAATCGAATGACAAGGAAATTATTGTATTGAAATATCGCAACTATTCAGTCCTATGAGAGCGACACAAAAACATCAATTTTTGCTTGAAGTGAGCGACCCCTTATCAGATGACCTCTTTTCCAAGCGGAATTTCGCTATTGACAACACCTGTTCATGGGGCTGAACAGTTGCCATCATTACATCTCAAACCAACTGGTTTGCCTATCCCCCATTTATGGGATAAATTGGGAAAACAGAAATCTTTGTTATCTGAAACAACCATTGGGGCTCTTTTCGGCAAAGCAACTTCACGTCGAGGAGAGAGATGTGGATACGCGTCCAATGCGCCATTATTTATAAAACAACAACTCCGCTGCTATTTCCGCATTCTTCTTGGCAATTCATTACCGCTGGTTTAGAGTGGTCGGGCGATCCACCCGTCCCTCTCTCCATGCGCCCAGGCCTGCTTCCGGAATACAGCAATCTGCTGCTCGCGCTCTACCGCTTGGCCCAGGAATGCCCGGTCCATCTATTCCAGGACGCGGCGCTGACACTGCTCAAAACCTGCCTGGCCTTTGACTCCTCGATGTGGGGCACCGCCACCATGCGCGAGGGTGGCATCGACATCCACAGCATCCACCTGCACAATTCCTCGCCGGCGATGCTGGAGGCCTACGAAAAAGTGAAGCACTGCGACACCGCTGCCGTGCAAGTGACGGCGCAGCGCACCATGACCATCGGTTTTCGGGTCGAGGATTTTCCCGGGGAGCACAACACGGCGTTCCGGCAGTTTCTGCATGACTTTGGCCACGTCAACATGCTGATCACCTCGGACATCCATCCCGGCACCCGGTTCGTGCAGTGGGTGTCGCTGTACCGTGCCGAATTGGCGGCGCGCTGTCTGAAACCGGAGATCGATCTGCTGGCCTGCCTGGCGCCGCACCTGATGCAGGCGCTGGCCATCAACCGCCTGGTCCACCTGGACCGCCTGAGCCATGACACGGTGCGCGCCAAATGGTCGGTCGCGATCGCTGACCAGCGAGGTGTGCTTTACCATGCCGACGACCGCTTCAAAGCGTTGGTGTTTGCCGCCTGGCGCACCGACGATCCGCAGCACTTGCCGCCGGCGCTGCTGAAGCAATTGGTCAGCCAGCCGGACCAGCCGCATGTGGCCGCTGGCGGCGTTATCGTGCGGGGTCACCGCGAACAGGGCTTGCTGTTTTTAAAGGCGCGCGCCAGCGAAACGGTGGACACGCTGAGCGAGCGCGAATTCCTGGTGGCCAAGCTAATCGCCCACGGCCTGACGCAAAAACAGGTGGCCACCCAGCTCAACCGTTCGCCGGAAACCATCCGCAGCCAGATCAAGGCCATCTTCAACAAGCTGAACATCAACAACGTCGCGCTGCTGGGGGCGTTGCTGGCGGTGCGGGAATAAACGCAGGTCAGGCCGTCGTACGCTGCATCAAGCTGGCCACCAGCGCCGGCAAGCTGGCCATCTCGCTGAATACGTAACTGGCCCCAGCCGCTTTCAGGCGCGCTTCCTGGCCGGCGGCGATATGGCCGCCGCCAATAAAGCCCAGCACCGTCATGCCGGCGGCGGCAGCGGCGGTCACGCCCGTGACGCTGTCTTCCAGCACCAGGCACTGGCCTGGCGGCACGCCGAAGGCGGCCGCCGCCGCGAGGTACAAACCAGGGTGCGGCTTGGCGTGGCCGACCAGGTCGGGCGTGAAGTAGCGGCCACCGAACAGGTCCACCATGCCGGTGCGGGTCAAGGCGGCGTGCACGCGTTCGCTGACGCTGTTCGAGGCGACCGCCTTCGGCAGGTCGATCGCGGCCAGCGCCTGCGCCACGCCGGGCACGGCACTCAATTGCTCATCGCACCGGACGTTGACGCCGTGGCCGATGGCCAGCACTTCTTCTTCCGGCAACTGCGGCAAGCCCAGTTCGGCATAGATATCATGGATCAAGGGCACCAGGCGCAGGCCCAGGCGCGGTTCGATCAGGCCTTGCAGGGTGACGCCCTCGGGCAAATCCGGCAGCTGCGGCGCCAGCAAGTCGAGCAGCGCCTGCAGGGCCACGGCCTCGCTGTCGATCAACACGCCATCGCAGTCGCTGATCAGGTGGGTAAAACGCGGGCCAGTGTGGGCGGCGGTATCAGGCATGGACACTCCAGGGTAGGGACAGGCAATGATAGGGAGAGTTGACGGGCCGGGCCACGTCAAAAGCGGATGATTTGCGATACTTTTTTTCAACGCGGTTTGATAACGGCAGACTGTGATTATCCCAGATTTCCCCTTCTGCCGTCCTCAGCCGTGCGCTGGCGCCATGCAGGCAGTTGCTTTTATCCAAATACCGAAGGCATACTGCATGCTGCCCTGATCGCTTGAATCAGGCCCAACCGGACCCCAGCCATGACTTCTTCCAGCTTGCCGCAGCGCCGATTTCCCTTCGCGTCCTCCCTTGCCGCTTTCGCCTTCTGCGCCACCTTTGCACAAGCTGCGCTGGCGGACGACGCGGCCGACGTGCTGAACCTGGTGCGCCAGCACGTGGCGGCGCAGACCCGGTTCGACGTGCCCAAGCTGGCCGCGCTGACGGCCGACAATTACGTGGAGGTCTCGCCGATGGGCGAAGTCGACACGCGCGAGAAAATGCTGGCCTTCTATGCGCCGGAAAAAAAGACCGCCACGCCCGTCATCACGGTCGAGGAACCGCTGGTACGCGTGACGGGTGGCACGGCCGTGCTGATCGGCAAGCTGGCGATCTCGGTCAACGCGGGTGGGCAGCAGCGCCAGATGGCAATGCGCGCCAGTTATGTGGCGGTCAAGGAGGGAGCGGCGTGGAAACTGATGTCGGCCCAGTACACGGGCATCGCGCCGAAACGGCCGGCGCAGCCGCAATAAAAAAGGGCCGCAAGGCCCTTTCATCATTTCAACCATCCCCGATGGCGGAAATATAAAAATGGCGCAATCGCGCTGGTGATCATCAGGCCCCAGGCCCAGGGATAGCCGAAGGTCCATTCCAGTTCCGGCAAGAACTTGAAGTTCATGCCGTACACGCTGGCGATCAGGGTCGGCGGCAAAAAGGCCACGCTGGCCACCGAGAAGATCTTGATGATCTTGTTCTGGTTGATGTTGATGAAACCGACGGTGGCGTCCATCAGGAAATTGATCTTGTCGAACAGGAAGGAAGTATGGCCGTCCAGCGATTCGATATCGCGCAGAATCTGGCGCGCTTCCTCGAACTGCTCGGAATTGAGCAGCCGGCCGCGCATCAAAAAGCTGACGGCGCGGCGCGTATCCATCATGTTGCGGCGGATGCGGCCATTCAAATCTTCCTCGTGGGCAATCGCGTTCAACGCTTCGGCCGCGTGCGCATCGGTAAATTCCTTTTGCAGCACGCGCGTGCTGACTTCTTCCAGGTTCTGGTAGATGCCTTCGAGCACGTCGGCCGAGTATTCGGCGTCGGTGGCGTACAGGTCCAGCAGCACGTCCATGTAGTCGGCGATCGAACCGGGCCGCGAACGGGCGCGCATGCGCACCAGGCGGAACACGGGCAGGTCGTCCGTATGCATCGAGAACAGGATTTTTCGGGCCAGGATAAAGGCCACGGTGATCACGCGCGAGGGGCCGTCGTCTTCTTCCAGCAAGAAATCGGTCCGCAGATGCAGGTCGCCGTTTTCCGCTTCGTAATAGCGGGCCGACGCTTCGATATCCTTGACTTCGTCTTCGCCCGGCAGGGTAACGTTGTAGGTTGCCTTGACCCAGGCCCGCTCATCATCGGTCGGATCGGTCAGGTCGACCCACACCGGTTCGGCATTTTCGAGGTCTGCGCGGCTGTCGATCGGCACCTGGTTGAGCCGGCCATTCTGTAATACAAAGACATTGATCATGCGCGCTCTCAGCCGGATGTGGGGTTATCGTAATATTTGCTGGCGCTGGCGCCAAAAATCAAAACAGCGCAAGTGTACTCGCAAAGCCCTTTTCACGACCACCCCCGCGCCGCCCTTTTTCACCGAAATAGTGCGGCGCAGCATCCATACCACGCTGTCTTTCTGCCATGCTTGCCTATTCGAACACGCCGCTCACTGTGGTAATTCCGCCGCGCCCATGCGGCGCAGGATCACGCCGGTGCGCCGGTTCAGGTAGCCGGTGTCGCGATGGCTGTCGTAATAGCGCGGATTGGGCAGCATCACGGCCAGCTTGGCCGCCTGGCTCGCGTTCAGCTTGGCCGCGCTGGTGCGGTAATAATGGCGCGCCGCCGCTTCGGCGCCAAAGGTGCCGCGACCGAACTCCACCACGTTCAGATAGATTTCAAAGATGCGCTGCTTGTCCATCAGGCTTTCCAGCATGTAGGTGATGATCAGTTCCTGGCCCTTGCGCACATAGCTGCGCGAGCCGGACAGGAACAGATTCTTCGCCAGCTGCTGGGTAATGGTCGAGCCGCCGGCCACCACCTTCTGTTTCTTGCTGTTTTTCTCGTACGCCTTTTGCAGCGCCTCCCAATCGATGCCTTCGTGCTCGGAAAAATTGGCGTCTTCCGAAGCGATGATGGCGCGTTTCAGGTTGTTCGAGATGCGCTCGTACGGCACCCAGGTCTGCTGGATCACGGCCTTCGGATTCTTTTCCTGCAAGCTCGACAATTGCTCGCGCATAAAGGCGGTGCTGGTCGGGTTATGGTCGACCCACCACCATATCTGCAAAAAGAAATACAGCTGCACCACGATAAAAGCCAGCACCGGCACGATGAACAGCCATTTGATCCAGCCATAGCGGCTGGCAGACGCGCCCTTGCGCGCGCCTTTTTTTACCGCCTTCACAGCGCACCGCGCAGCAGCGCCAGCAATTCTTGTGTGTCGGGCCGCACGCCGCGCCACACAAAGAAGGCTTCGGCCGCCTGCTCGACCAGCATGCCCAGGCCATCGCGCACCTGTGCGCCATGCTGAGCGGCAAAATCCATGAAGACGGTCGGTTGCGCGCCATACATCATGTCCAGCGCCAGCGTGTGGCTGCCAAACACGGTGGCCGGCACCGGCGGCAAGTCGCCCGCCAGGCTGGCCGAAGTGGCGTTGATGACGATATCGAACTGGCCATCGGGCTGCTCGAAGCCGCCCGCGCGCAGGCCCTCGACGGCCTGGCCGGCCTCCTGGAATTGCGCCACCAGCGCCTGGGCCGTGGCCACGGTGCGGTTGGCAATGAACAACTCTGACGGCTGCTCCTGCAGCAGCGGCAGCACCACGCCACGCGCCGCGCCGCCGGCGCCCAGCAGCAGCACGCGCTTGCCAAGAATGGCCACGCCGGCATTGCGCACGATATCGGCCACCAGGCCGGCGCCGTCCGTATTGTCGCCAAGAATCACATCGCCATCGAAGCGCAGGGTATTGACCGCGCCGGCCGCTTGCGCGCGCGGCGTCAGTTCGGTCGCCAGCGCGCAGGCGTCCAGCTTGAACGGCACCGTTACATTGGCGCCGCGCCCGCCTTCGGCCGCAAAGCCGCGCGCCGCCAGCGCAAAGCCGTCCAGCGGCACCAGCCGGCGTTCATAGACGATGGCCTCGCCCGTTTGCTGGGCAAAGGCGGCATGGATGGCGGGTGATTTGCTATGGGCAATCGGGTTGCCGAACACGCAATAGGCGTCGGGAGTGATCTCTTCGGTGCTCAATTGCCGCCGCCTGTCAGGTTAGCTTCCATTTTTTCTTCGCGGGTAAATTTGAATCGGGTAATGACGACCCACAGGTCGTCCTTGTCGCTGGACAGCATGTTCGGCGGAAAGCGGCCAAACGGCGCCGCGCGGCGCACGATGGCGATCGCCGCCGCATCGAGCGCCGGGTTGCCCGAGCTTTTCTCGACGCGGATGCCGCCTTCCTTCTGGTAAATGGTGCCGTCCTGGAAAATCGGAATGTAGACCACCAGCTCGCCATACATCTTGCGGCCATTTTTTTGCGGGAAATTCAAGGTGCCGATATCCTCGATGCGCTTTTGCAGGGTCTTGTAATACATGGCATAGCCGACCTCCTGCGTGCTGGGCGTAATGAAGGTCTTGCGCGGACGCTTGTTCTGGTCTTCCACCGTCTGGCTGATCTCGGCCGCCATGCGGGCAATCGCCTTGCTGCTCTCCAGCAAGTCCGACCCGGTCGCCAGCGGATTGGGCTTGTCCTTTTCCGTTACCGGCGCGGCGCTGTAGGGCGTAGCCTTCTGCGCCTGGGTCAGCAGCTCCTGCTGCTTCTGTTCCAGTTCCGTGATCCGACGCGCGCTGGCCTTGACGCTGTCGCCCTCCTCCACCTTGCGCATGTCCGGCAGCGGCGACTTGGCGCGCCCCTTGTCGGCCTGGCCACCACCGTCGAGATTGGCTTGCGCCAGAGCATCGGCCTTCAGGGGCTGGGCCGCATGCTTGGCATTGACCAGTATCACTTCCAGGCCCGGATCGGTAGCCACCGCGCGCTGCGGCGCGGGCGCGACAAAATGCACCGCCAGCAAGGCGCCATGCGCCAGCAGCGAAGCGGCGACAGCGATGGCCAGGAATCGGTGTTGTAAGAAGATAAGCTTCACGCTGGCAGCAAGTCCATGACGTCGGGAAATGGTGAATTTTACGTCAAAGCCGGCGTGCAACTGCCAGTTTTTGTAAGGGGTGGGTGGAAAGCTGTTTACTGCGTACCGGATCAGCTGATGGCGAGCCCAAGCACCTCTTGCAGTCTGAGCAACTTGCGCCGTACACTGAACGATGGATACTCATGAAACGCTTCTCCAGTTCTTTAAAGGATATTTAATGATCGACTGGCCGCTTATGTTGATGAAAATGGCCGTCTGATAAGGCTGATCATTGAAGATGGCATTCGCAGTTGCGGCGGTCAAGATGCTTCAAAAGAATGGATGAATTGAATGAAATGACAAATAAAACTCGACTTGCCGCTGCTGCTAACACGCTGGCTCCTGCACTCGGCATTTTGCAAGAACTTGGCTATGTTGTGACCCGAGACAAGACCACTGAACCGCAATATCAGGCTGAAAACGACAACTGTATTTTTATAGCGGATGATCTTTTGAGTCTACTGGGTTTGGTAAAAATTTACGAGACACGCGGTGCCGCTTTTCAGCCAAGCGATGATGAAGTACAGCGCATCCTGTTGCTTGAGAGCGATGACGATGAAGAGTAGTAGCCGAGGTGGACGAAAAAGCAATTCTGATCTCCTGCTTTATTTGAACAGACAAGGTTTTTGAACAAATGAACAAGCTCACTGTCGTGCTGGTCGATCCGCCAAATGATGAAGCTGCATCCGTCACCCTGCGCAGCAAAACAGGCGAGGTCACCGCGTTTTGCCACCCTTGTGATTTGAAGGCAGGTGACCTGATCGGCAATCGACTGGCTGTGCTGGACGCTGAGGTGCTGGCCGCCTTCCTGTCGGACTGGCCCGAAGATGAAAAAGAGGCCGTGTCCACGGAGTGGATCGAACGTACCGAACATTACTCGTACAGAGGGCGAGGCCGCGTGATCGATCAGGCGGAAGGTCTGGTCGAGGTACAAGGATTTATTGTGGAGATGGGTGCCCCATGCAACGGGTACGTCGATTTCCACATCAGGCGCCTTGATATCACGACATGGGAGACTGCCAAGCTTGAATCAAGTTGACGAGGCAATGGCAACAACTTGTCAGCAGCAGACTTGCGGATCACGTAACCCATCACGCATATGCTGATTCACGATATATAAAACCTTGGGCCACCCATGCATCAACTCCACATTGGCACTGCCACAGAATTCTTGCGGCTCGAAATCGAACCCGCGTACCCGGGCTGGCTGCGCGCACAAATTACAATTCAGGTCCATGGTTTCAACGGTCTTGTCGTCGCGTCGTTCGAACCTGGGGACTTTGAAGCCTTCGAGAGAGAACTGCAGGCATTGAACACCGCCTTGGCAGGCGTAGCCGAATTTTCGTCGCGCGAGAACCAGGTGACCTTTTATTTACGGGTAAATAAGCTGGGTCACATCGATGTTAGCGGTGAAGCTTGGTCACAACCTTTTCACAACAGAAATAAACTGGCGTTTGAATTCAATATCGACCAGACTTTTCTGCCGCCGATTCTAGCCCAGTTAGGTGCGATAAATGCGTAGCGTAATGCCCCGTCCCATCCTGGCGGGTTCGCCTACAGAGCCTGGCAATGGACGCAATAAAGAGCAATAGCTGAACCGGCTGCCTTAAAACCCCGCCTCCCGCCACAACAGCGCCGCCACGCCACGCACCAGCCGCGCGCCCGGTGCCTCCCAGTCGGCGGCGATCACCACCTTGCCGCGCCAGCTGCGGCCGGCCAGGTCACCCGACGATTCCGTTACCCTGAAGCTGACGCGGTAGACGGCGTGTTCCGGGAACCAGTAGCCCTGCTTGTCGCGCGCCGTGACGGAACCGCCGTGCTGGGCCGACCACATGCCGCTCGGCAGCACATGAGTGGCGTCCTGGTCGATGCCGCTGACCTCCAGGCGCACGAACGGGCCTTCCAGGCCATCAGGATAGAAGCGCGCGCTGTCGCCGACGGCGACGCGGCGCACCGTGTCTTCGTCGAGATAGGTGCTCACTTCCTCGCCCTTGTCGCTGATCAGCACGCCGACGCGCTCGTTCTTGCCGACCCACACGCCCGGCGCCAGTTCGCTGTCGATATCGCGCAAGGTGCCGGCGAACGGCGCCACCGGGCTGTAGCGCGCGGCCTGTTCCTTGAGCAGGTCGAGCTTGGCTTCGGAGCTGGCCAACTGCTCGCGCAGCACCATGCTCTGGGCGCGCTGTTCGACGTCGAAACCGGCGCCTTCGCTGCGCCAGCGCAGGCTGTCGATCTGCGCTTCCAGGCCCTGGCGCTGGCTGGCGTTTTCCGCCACCGCGAACTGCAGCATCACGTCGCCGGGCTTGACCTTCGCGCCGTCGCGCAGCGGCAGCGCGGACAGCATGGCGTGCTCGGGCGCGTGGATGGGGAACACTTCGGCCGGGCGCAGCACGCCACTCGACTGCACGCGCGTGGGCCACGGCAGCACGAACAGCAGCACGGCCAGGCCAAGCAGCCAGGCGGTGCGGCGGGTGCGGCGGGTGGTTTTGATCTGCGGCCACAGCTTGCGCCAGACGCGCAATTCGGTGGCCAGCGGGCGCAGGATAAACCAGCTCATTTCAATCGCAAACAAAAAGATCCCCACCAGTTTGATAAAAAAGTGATACACGAGTATGGCGATGCCGAGGAACAGCGTCAGGCGGTACAGCCACACGCCCCAGGCAAACAGGATCAGGCCCCAGTGCCGGCGCGGCGGAAAGTATTCGGGCGGCGGCGCGCCCAGGCCGAACAGGCGCTCGCGCAAATCCCAGCGCGCCAGCGCAAACGAGCGTCCATGCAGGTTGGGCATGTCGAGCCAGTCGGAGACGACAAAATAGCCGTCGAAGCGCATGAAGGGGCTGGCGTTGATGGCCAGCGTGGCGATCCAGGTGGTGGTCGCCAGCGGGAACACGATGGAGCGCAGCACGCCGTCCGGCAGCACGGCCCAGGCCAGCGAGGACCAGATGGCGACGATCAGTTCCGTCGCCACGCCGGCCGCCGCCACCTGCTGGCGATGGTGCTTGTTGTTCAGGCGCCAGACGTCGTTGGTGTCGGTGTACGGCACGGGCCACAGCACCAGGAAAGCCAGGCCCATGGTCGGCACGCGGCAGCCGCGCCGCTTGGCCGTGATGGCATGGCCCAGTTCATGCGCGCACTTGACGCCGGCCAGCGCCAGGCCGTAGCAGGCCAGGCCGGTGGGCGTGAAGGTGTCCATCAGCATGCTGCCCAGGCGGTCCCATTCACGGTAGATCTGGATGCCGCTGACAAGCAGCGCCAGCAGGGTCAGGCGCGCAAAGGTGTTCGAGAATATCCATTCGAACGAGGGCGCCACGCGCGTCAGCCAGCGGTCCGGCTTGACCAGCGGGATGCGGAAAAACAGGTAGCTGTGCAGCAGTTGCGTATGCCAGGCGCCCTGCTGCGCCTTGTGGCGCGCGGCCATCACCTTGACGGACGAAATGGGATCGGGCTGCAGCAGCTGGTTCTGGTCCAGGAAGCCGAGCACCGATTCGATCTCGCCATAACCGATATCGAGCGGCGTGTCCTGTTCGATATCGCGCAGCACCTGCTGCGGGCTGCCCAGCGCCCAGCGCCGCAGCACCTCGAAGGTCAGCCAGTCGATGCGGAAGAACTGGTTGCGCACCGGGTCCTCCAGCGTGTAGCTCGGTTCCCCGGTCGCCAGCGCGGGGCCGGCGTGCAGGCTCAGTTCTTCGCGCAGCGGCGGCAGGCGCAGGTGCTCGAACTGGCGCGGCAGCAGATTGTCCAAAGCTTACAGCCCCACCATCTGGCGGACCGCCGCCATGGGCCGGCGCATGATCCAGTAGGCGGCCGGCACCCAGCGCCCCGTCAGCTTGGCGGTACCCTTCAGGCCCACGCGGTGTTCGGTCGGGCCATCGAGCGTGGCGCGCACGCGGTAGGCATAACTGCCGTCGGGCCGCGGCAGCGCTTCATACGATACATAGCGGACCTTGGCCGTCACCGCCTGCAGGGGGCTGGCGCCCAGGTACAAGCTGGTCTCGGCGCCCGCCGCCAGCGGAATCGCGTCGCCCACGCCCAGCCACGCTTCAACTTCCACGTCTTTCGGCGTGGCGATGCGCATGATGCGCTCGCCCGTCATCACGGGCCGGCCTATCCATTCGCTGGGATCGTCGAACAGGGCGATGCCGTCACGCGGCGCGACGATGCGCGCGCGCTCGGCCTGGCCATGCAGGAATTCGCTTTCGGCGCGGCGCTCTTCGATCTTGCCCTGCAAGGAAGACAATAAGACCTTCGACTTGCTGTCGGTCAGCGCCTGCTGCAGCGACTGGCGGTATTCCGCTTCAGCCGTGGCCAGCGCCTGGCTGGCCACCTGGTAGCGGCTATCCAACTGGGCCTGGTCGAAGTCCAGCAGCGGATCGCCCTTCTTGACCATCTGGTTCGGTTTTACATGAAAACGTTCGATCACGCCTTCCAGCGGCGAGCGGATGGCGGCCGGATTGGCCGGCACCAGTTCACCGGGCGCCAGGATGGTCAGCCGCACGGGAATGCACAGCAATACCGCAACGCCCAGCGCCACCTGCACCTTGCGCCGGCGCCACCAGGGCAAGGCCGCGCTTTTTTCCTGCGCCATGCGATGCTTCCAGCGCGACTTCAATGCAAACGGCGACCACGGCGCCGGCTTCGTGACGGCCGCATACGCATGGCGCAGCACGTCGCACCATTCGGTCAGCAGCGACACTTCATGCTCCAGCCACGGTGTGTCGCGCGCCAGCAGCAAGCCGCCGCGTGGCGACTGCAACAACCCTTCGGTAGCCGGCAGCGGCAGCCACAAGGCATACGCCGGCAGCCACTCGGCCCATTCTGCCGCGATCTCGCCGTCGAAATCGACGGCCGTCAGCGCACCGGCCGGCGCTTGCGCGCACAGCCGCTCCAGCCATTGCACATACGGCGCATTGGCTTCGATCTGCACCACGCCCGACAGCGCGCACGCCTTGCGGTCTTCGAACCACAGCGCCGCCTGCCGATAGGGCGCCAGCGCATGGCTGCCGTTGACGGCCAGGAAATCCAGTTCGACCCGCTCGCCGACATGGCGCACACGGTGCGCCATGTCGAGCAGCGTTGCCAGCGGGCCGTTTCCGGTACTGGCTGCGGCTTGTTGCGTGTTTTCCATCATCTAACCTTGTAATGCCATCACTTATGCCCTGGCGCGATACGCCGCATTCACCGCACTTGCCTGGCGCAGCTGCTCGCTCAAGCCGCTCTTGCCCATGGCGTTTTTCGCCTGGCCCACGTTGATGCGGAACAGCGCCGTCGCTTCATGGCCGTTGATGTCGCGCGCCGTCAGCTTGATGCGCAGTTCGCCCACCAGGCCTTTCGGCACCTCGCCGGTAAACTTGCCGGTCTGCGCATCGAACTGCACCCACGATGGCAATGGACGGCCATCCTGCAGGGTCGCGGCCAGGCGCACCACGGCGTCGGCCTGGGTGTGCACAAAGGCGTCGCTCGGGATCGTCATCACCAACGCACGGCCACTCTCGGCATACTGGTCGGGCACGCCCTGGAACAGCATCAGCGCCGGATTTTCCGCCTTCGCCACCACCGTGCGGAAGCCGTTGTTGTCGGTGTACAGATCGCTCATTTCGGCAGCGCGGCGATACTCGCCGTTCGACAAGTCGGCGGCACGGATGCCGCGGCCATCGAGCTGTATCGTCGCATCGCTGCCCCCCATGTTGAGCGGCGCGGCGGCGTTGATGCGCGTGTCGACAATGTCCGGGGTCGGCACGAAGACCGGCAGCGGCGGCAAGGTGGCCACCGGCAATGGCGCCGGCGCCGGTGGCGTTTCCACCACCACCGGGGCCGGTACGGTGACCGGCTCCGGCGCGATCACCGGCTGCTGCGGCAGCGGCAACACGGTGAAGTTGACGGCAACGCTGCTCGACGCCGTGCCATCGCTGCCACGCACCAGCACCGTGTAGGTGCCGGCGGCGTCGCTGGCCGGCGTGCCGCTGAAGGTGCGCGTGGCCGGATCGAACACCAGCCAGGCCGGCAAGGCGCTGCCGTTGGCCAGCGTAGCCGTGTAGTTCAGCGAGGCGTTGTCGATGTCGGTAAACGCCGGCACCGTCAGCGTTGGCATCGCCACGCCGGCGGACAGGTCGGCCGGCGTCGGCACGCTGCCAGGCGCGACCGGTGCATCGTTGACCGGGTTGACCGTGATATTGACGGTATAGGTGGTGCTGCCGCCCTTCCCGTCGCTGACCGTGTAGCTGAAGCTGTCGGCGCCGTTGTAATTGGCCACCGGCGTGTAGACATAGCTGCCGTCGGCATTGACGATCAAAGTGCCATGGGCAGGGTCGCCCGCCTTGGCATACGTCGCGCTATCGCCATCGACGTCCACCACCGCCGGCAGTGAACCCGACAGCACCGCATCTTCATCCACGCTGGCCGTACCGTTGGAAGCAGTCGGCGCATCGTTGACGGCGGTGATATTGATCGCCACGGTGTAGGTATTGCTGCCGCCCTTGCCGTCGCTGACGGTGTAGGTGAAGCTGTCGGCGCCGTTGTAGTTGGTGGCCGGCGTGTAGATATAGCTGCCGTCCGGGTTGACGGTGACCGTGCCATGCGCAGGGTCGCTGCCCTTGCCGTAGGTAAGTGTATCGCCATCGACGTCGGTAGCTACCGGCAGGGTGCCGGTCTTGACCGTGTCTTCCGCCGTGGTGATCGTTGTGCCGCTGCCCACTGGTGCATCGTTGACGGCGGTGATATTGATCGCCACGGTGTAGGTATTGCTGCCACCTTTGCCGTCATTGACGGTATAGGTAAAGCTGTCCGCGCCGTTGTAGTTGGCCGCCGGTGTGTAGACATAGCTGCCATCCGGGTTGACCACTACTGTGCCATGCGCAGGGTCGCTGCCCTTGCCGTAGGTCAGCGTATCGCCATCGACGTCGGTGGCCACCGGCAGTGTGCCGGTCTTGACGGTGTCTTCGCTGGTGGTAATGCTTGTGCCGCTGCCGACCGGTGCATCGTTGACCGGGCTGATGGTAATCGCCACCGTGTAGGTATTGCTGCCACCTTTGCCGTCATTAACGGTATAGGTAAAGCTGTCCGCGCCGTTGTAGTTGGCCGCCGGTGTGTAGACATAGCTGCCATCCGGGTTGACCACTACTGTGCCATGCGCAGGGTCGCTGCCCTTGCCGTAGGTGAGCGTATCGCCATCGACGTCTGTGGCTACTGGCAGGGTGCCGGTCTTGACGGTATCTTCGCTGGTGGTAATGCTTGTGCCGCTGCCCACCGGTGCATCGTTGACCGGGCTGATGGTAATCGCCACCGTGTAGGTATTGCTGCCACCTTTGCCGTCATTGACGGTATAGGTAAAGCTGTCCGCGCCGTTGTAGTTGGCCGCCGGTGTGTAGACATAACTACCATCGGCATTGACCACTACTGTGCCGTGCGCAGGGTCGCTGCCCTTGCCGTAGGTGAGCGTATCGCCATCGACGTCGGTGGCTACCGGCAGTGTGCCGGTCTTGACCGTGTCTTCGCTGGTGGTAATGCTTGTGCCGCTGCCCACCGGTGCATCGTTGACCGGGGTAATCACAATATTGACCGTATAGGTATTGCTGCCGCCCTGGCCGTCGTTGACGGTATAGCTAAAGCTGTCGGCGCCGTTGTAGTTGGCTGCCGGCGTGTACGTGTACGTGCCATCGGCATTGACAACTACCACGCCGTGCGCAGGGTCGCTGCCCTTGCCGTAGGTGAGCGTATCGCCATCGACGTCGGTGGCCACCGGCAGGGTGCCGGTCTTGACCGTATCTTCCGCGGTCGTGATGGTAGTGCCGCTGCCGACCGGTGCGTCATTGACCGGGCTGACGGTAATCGCCACGGTGTATGTGTTCGAGCCGCCCTTGCCGTCATTGACGGTATAGGTGAAGCTGTCAGCGCCGTTGTAGTTGGCCGCTGGCGTATAAACATAAGTGCCGTCCGGGTTGACGGTGACCGTGCCATGCGCAGGGTCGCTGCCCTTGCCGTAGGTGAGCGTATCGCCATCGACATCGGTGGCCACTGGCAGGGTGCCGGACTTGACGGTATCTTCGCTGGTGGTAATGCTTGTGCCGCTGCCGACCGGTGCATCGTTGACCGGGCTGATGGTGATCGCCACGGTGTAGGTATTGCTGCCGCCTTTGCCGTCATTGACGGTATAGGTGAAGCTGTCGGCGCCGTTGTAGTTGGCCGCAGGCGTGTAGACATAGCTGCCATCCGGGTTGACCACTACTGTGCCGTGCGCAGGATCGCTGCCCTTGCCGTAGGTCAGCGTATCGACATCGACATCGGTGGCCACTGGCAATGTGCCGGTCTTTACCGTGTCTTCGCTGGTGGTAATGCTTGTGCCGCTGCCTACCGGTGCATCGTTGACCGGGCTGATGGTGATCGCCACGGTGTAGGTATTGCTGCCACCTTTGCCGTCATTGACGGTGTAGGTAAAGCTATCAAGACCGTTGTAGTTGGCGGCCGGTGTATAGACATAGCTGCCGTCCGGGTTGACGGTGACCGTGCCATGCGCAGGGTCGCTGCCCTTGCCGTAGGTAAGTGTATCGCCATCGACGTCGGTGGCCACCGGCAGGATGCCGGTCTTGAGGGTGTCTTCGCTGGTGGTAATGCTTGTGCCGCTGCCCACCGGTGCATCGTTGACCGGGGTAATCACGATATTGACCGTATAGGTATTGCTGCCGCCCTGGCCGTCGTTGACGTTATAGGTAAAGCTGTCGGTGCCGTTGTAGTTGGCTGCCGGCGTGTACGTGTACGTGCCATCGGCATTGACAACTACCACGCCGTGCGCAGGGTCGCTGCCCTTGCCATAGGTGAGCGTATCGCCATCGACATCGGTGGCCACTGGCAGGGTGCCGGACTTGACGGTATCTTCGCTGGTGGTAATGCTTGTGCCGCTGCCCACCGGTGCATCGTTGACCGGGGTAATCACGATATTGACCGTATAGGTATTGCTGCCGCCCTGGCCGTCGTTGACGTTATAGGTAAAGCTGTCGGTGCCGTTGTAGTTGGCTGCCGGCGTGTACGTGTACGTGCCATCGGCATTGACAACTACCACGCCGTGCGCAGGGTCGCTGCCCTTGCCATAGGTGAGTGTATCGCCATCGACATCGGTGGCCACCGGCAGGGTGCCGGACTTGACCGTGTCTTCAGCCGTGGTGATCGTCGTGCCGCTGCCTACCGGTGCATCATTGACCGGGGTAATCACGATATTGACCGTATAGGTATTGCTGCCGCCCTGGCCGTCGTTGACGGTATAGGTAAAGCTGTCGGCGCCGTTGTAGTTGGCTGCCGGCGTGTAGCTGTATGTGCCGTCAGGATTAACGACCACCGTGCCATGCGCAGGGTCGCTGCCCTTGCCATAGGTGAGCGTATCGCCATCGACATCGGTGGCCACTGGCAGGGTGCCGGACTTGACCGTGTCTTCAGCCGTGGTGATCGTCGTGCCGCTGCCTACCGGTGCATCGTTGACCGGGCTGATGGTGATCGCCACGGTGTAGGTATTGCTGCCGCCCTTGCCGTCATTGACGGTGTAGGTGAAGCTGTCGGCGCCGTTATAGTTGGCGGCCGGTGTGTAGATATAGCTGCCGTCCGGGTTGACGGTGACCGTGCCATGCGCAGGGTCGCTGCCCTTGCCGTAGGTCAGCGTATCGCCATCGACGTCGGTGGCCACCGGGAGGGTGCCGGTCTTGACCGTGTCTTCGCTGGTGATAATGCTTGTGCCGCTGCCCACCGGTGCATCATTGACCGGCGTGACCGTGATCGCTACCGTGTAGGTATTGCTGCCACCTTTGCCATCATTGACGGTATAGGTGAAGCTGTCGGCGCCGTTGTAGTTGGCCGCTGGCGTGTACGTGTAGCTACCATCAGCGTTGACTACCACTGCGCCATGAGCAGGATCGGTCGCCTTGTCGTAGGTAAAGGCATCGCCATCGATATCGGTGGCGGCTGGCAAAGTGCCTGTCTTGACGGTGTCTTCCACTGTGGTTATGGCATCATTGCCTGCCACCGGCGCATCGTTGACGGGACTGACGGTGACCGCTACCGTGTACGTATTGCTGCCGCCATTGCCGTCGCTGACGGTATAGGTAAAGCTGTCCGCGCCGTTGTAGTCGGCCACCGGCGTATAGGTGTAGGTACCGTTGGCGTTGACCACCACCGTGCCATGCGCCGGGTCGCTGCCTTTGCCATAGGTGACGGTGTCACCATCGATATCGGTGGCGGCTGGCAGGGTGCCGATCTTGACGGTATCTTCCGCCGTGGTGATGGCATCATTGCCTGCCACCGGTGCATCGTTGACCGGGCTGACCGTGATCGCCACGGTGTAGGTATTGCTGCCGCCATTGCCATCACTGACGGTGTAGGTAAAGCTGTCGGTGCCGTTGTAGTTGGCCACCGGCGTATAGGTGTAGGTGCCGTTGGCGTTGACTACCACCGTGCCGTGCGCAGGGTCACTGCCTTTGCCATATGTAACGGTATCGCCATCGACGTCCGTTGCCACTGGCAGCGTGCCGGTCTTGACGGTGTCTTCAGCCGTGGTAATCGCCGTGGCCGATGCCGTTGGTGCATCGTTGACCGGACTGACCTTGATCACGGCCGTGTAGGTGTTCGAACCACCTTTGTCATCGCTGACGGTGTAAGTGAAGCTGTCGGCGCCGTTATAGTCGGTCGACGGGTTGTAGGTGTACGTACCATCAGCCTTGATTGTCACTGTGCCATGTGCAGGATCGGTTGCCTTGGCGTAGGTAAGGACATTGCTGTTGAGGTCTGTCGCCACAGGCAAGGTACCTGTCTTGATCGTGTCTTCGCTGGCGATGATCGTCGGGTTGATGGTGATCGCCACCGTGTAGGTATTCGAGCCGCCATTGCCATCGCTGACCGTGTAGGTAAAACTATCCGTGCCGCTGTAGTTGGCCACCGGCGTGTAGGTATAGGTGCCGTTGGCATTGACCACCACAGCTCCGTGCGCGGGATCGGTCGCCTTGGTGTAGGAGACGGTATCGCCATCGACATCGGTGGCAGCCGGCAGGCTGCCCGACTTGACCATGTCTTCAGCCGTCGTGATCGCCGTGGCCGATGCCGTTGGCGCATCGTTGACCGGGTTGACGGTAATCGCCACGGTGTAGGTATTGCTGCCGCCATTGCCGTCGCTCACACTGTAGGTAAAGCTGTCGGTGCCGTTGTAGTTGGCCACCGGTGTATAGGTATAGGTGCCGTTGGCGTTGACCACTACCGTGCCGTGCGCAGGGTCACTGCCTTTGCCATAGGTAATGGTATCGCCATCGACGTCCGTTGCCACTGGCAGCATGCCGGTCTTGACGGTGTCTTCAGCCGTGGTAATCGCCGTGGCCGATGCCGTTGGTGCATCGTTGACCGGACTGACCTTGATCACGGCCGTGTAGGTGTTCGAACCACCTTTGTCATCGCTGACGGTGTAAGTGAAGCTGTCGGCGCCGTTATAGTCGGTCGACGGGTTGTAGGTGTACGTACCATCAGCCTTGATTGTCACTGTGCCATGTGCAGGATCGGTTGCCTTGGCGTAGGTAAGGACATTGCTGTTGAGATCTGTCGCCACAGGCAAGGTACCTGTCTTGATCGTGTCTTCGCTGGCGATGATCGTCGGGTTGATGGTGATCGCCACCGTGTAGGTATTCGAGCCGCCATTGCCATCGCTGACGGTATAGGTAAAGCTGTCGGCGCCGTTGTAATTGGCCACGGGAGTATAGGTATAAGTACCGTTGGCGTTGACCACCACCGTGCCGTGCGCAGGGTCGCTGGCCTTGCCGTAAGTGACAGTATCGCCATCGATATCGGTAGCGGCTGGCAAAGTACCTGTCTTGACCGTGTCTTCAGCGGTGGTGATCACGGTACCGGAGGCGGTCGGTGCATCGTTGACCGGGCTGACCGTGATCGCCACCGTGTACGTATTGCTGCCGCCATTGCCATCGCTGACGGTGTAGGTAAAGCTGTCGCTGCCGTTGTAGTTGGCCACCGGCGTATAGGTGTAGGTGCCGTTGGCGTTGACCACCACCGTGCCATGCGCCGGGTCGCTGCCTTTGTCGTAGGTGACGGTGTCGCCATCGACGTCGGTGGCCGCTGGCAGGCTACCGGTCTTGGCGGTATCTTCCGCCGTGATGATCGCCGTGCCGGAGGCAACCGGCTTGTCGTTGACGGGCGTGACGTCGATCGTAACCGTATAGGTGTTCGAAGCGCCGTGACTGTCCGTTACGTTGTAGGTGAAGCTGTCGCTGCCATTGTAGTTCGCCGCCGGAATATACAGATAGCTGCCGTCGTCGTTGACAACCACCCGGCCATGCGCGGGAGCACTTCCCGTGCTGTAGATGAACGTGTCACCTTCCAGGTCCGTGGCCGCCGGCAGAGTGCCGGACTTGATGGTGTCTTCGGGCGTGGTGATGGAATCATTGCCGGCCGTTGGCGCATCGTTGACCGGGCTGATCGTGATGGCGATCGTATAGGTGTTGCTGCCGCCATGAACGTCGCTCACCGTATAGGTAAAGCTGTCAGCGCCGTTGTAGTTGGCGACCGGCGTATAGGTGTAGGTACCGTTGGAATTCACCACCACCGTGCCGTGGGCCGGGTCGCTGCCTTTGCCGTAGGTGATGGTATCGCCATCGATATCCGTGGCCGCTGGCAGGCTGCCCGACTTGACCGTGTCTTCGGCCGTGGTGATGGCGGTGCCGGAGGCGGTCGGCGCATCGTTGACCGGGCTGACGGTAATCGCCACCGTGTACGTATTGCTGCCGCCATTGCCGTCGCTCACCGTGTAGGTAAAGCTGTCGGCGCCGTTATAGTTGGCCACCGGCGTATAGGTGTAGGTGCCGTTGGCATTCACCACCACCGTGCCGTGCGCCGGGTCGCTGCCTTTGCCGTAGGTGATGGTATCGCCATCGATATCCGTGGCCGCTGGCAGGCTGCCCGACTTGACCGTGTCTTCGGCCGTGGTGATGGCGGTGCCGGAGGCGGTCGGCGCATCGTTGACCGGGCTGACGGTAATCGCCACCGTGTAGG
>NZ_JAFCTQ010000017.1:96109-131847 GCF_049896105.1 Janthinobacterium sp. PSPC3-1
TTGGCCACCGGCGTATAGGTGTAGGTGCCGTTGCTGTTGACTACCACAGTGCCGTGGGCAGGATTGCTGCCCTTGCTGTAGGTGACGGTATCGCCATCGACATCGGTGGCGGCCGGCAGGCTGCCCGACTTGGCCGTGTCTTCGGCGGTGGTAATGGCAGTACCCGAAGCGGTCGGCGCATCGTTGACCGGGCTGACGGTGATCGCCACAGTGTAGGTGTTGCTGCCGCCCTTGCCGTCGCTGACGGTGTAAGTAAAGCTGTCGGCGCCGTTGTAGTTGGCGGCCGGCGTATAGGTGTAGGTACCGTTGGCGTTGACCACCACCGTGCCATGCGCCGGGTCGCTGCCCTTGCCGTAGGTGACGGTATCGCCATCGAGGTCGGTCGCGGCCGGCAGCGAGCCGGACTTGCCGGTATCTTCCGCCGTCGTGATGGCGGTGCCCGATGCCGTCGGCGCATTATTGGCGGCGGGGTCGGCAAAGTCGACCACGATATCGGCGCGCGCGGCGCCGGTGACCGCGCTGGCCGCCACGCCGCTGAAGGCGCCATTGCCGAAGCCGACGCCGAAGTTGCTGATGTCATTCGCATTGGAGTGCGCGCTGGCGTTGCCGGTGAATTTCAAGGTGGCGGTGGTGGCGCTGGTACGCGTGATTTCCGCCGTCAGGCCGGCCGGGGTATTGGAAAACGTCACGCCGGACAGCGCCGCGCCATCACTGCCGCTGAAGCTGCCGTTGGCCAGGGTGATGGTCGACGTCATCGTAAACGAACCGTCATTGGCGGCCGCTTCGGTGAAGTTGGTGGTGCTGTATTTGATATTGGCCGCAGGGGTCTCAACTTTGTTGGTGTCACCCTTCCAGTCAGGACCTACACTGAAGTCAAGTGCAAAATATGCTCTGCCATCAAGGGTTCCCGTCCCTACCGCATTGCTGCCAGATTTAATCTGGAACGAACTCATCGAATCATAATAAACCTTGACGCGATAGGCATCACCTGTAATCGTGCTAGAAGGATTATTAAAACCGCTTGCTGCTACATATTGGAACGTGACCGAACCGTCGGTTTGGGTGGTGGGTACGAGCTGTGAATTGACAGATAGTTCATAGCGCGAAAAACCCTTGAACTGCTGGTACTGGCGGTCGGTATTGCTGGAGCTGACGCCGTCGATGTCATAGGAGTTGACGGCCACGTTCTGCAACGTGACGGCAGTGCCGGTACCGGCGCCGGTATAGGTGCCGGCCTTATAGAAATCGATGGTAAACGTGGCGCCGCCACCGCCGGCTGTGACGTTCAGATTGGGCTGGAAATAGGCAGCACCTGTGGTTGATGGATTGTCGATCGAATCGTAAGCGCTGATAGTGGCGCGATCCAGCTTAGTGGTCACCACCGCATCGACGGCCTGGCCGTCGATGGTAATAACACTGTTGAAGCGCATGACATCACCGTCCGACTTGCCTGTGCCACTACCGCTGATGCTGGTCAGGCCAGTGCCGATCGTTCCATTGAAGTTCAATGGCTGCCACTTGGCGTCATACACGGTATCGACTGCCAGCTCGCCCTGCCAGCCAGCGCGGTCCAGCGCCATGGCGGCCGTTTCGATGGCGCCGCGCTGCGCTTCCAGGGTCCAGTTGCCGTGGAAGGCGGCGGAGCCGGTGACATCGACCGAGGCGGCCACGTCGGCCTGGGTCAGTTCGGCCAGGCGGTCGACAAAAGCCAGGCCGGCCGCGCCGTCGGCCACGTCGCAGCCGTAGATCAGCAAATCACCATTGGCCGTCAGCGACTGGCCCAGCTGCACGAACTGGTCGCGGTACCACTCGATGTTCGCGCCCGAAATGGTCGAGCCCAGTTCTATCTGGCCGGCGGAGCCGTGCGTAACCAGGTGGATCGCATCGACCGGCGCATGGCCTTTCAAGGCGTCCAGCATTTGCTGCAGGCCGTCGCGGGTATGGTCCAGCACCACCACTTCGACGCCGTCGCGCACGCCGGCCACCAGTTGCTGCAGATTGGCAACATTATCTTCGATAAAAACGATCTCATGACGCGGCTGTTCGCCCGCCGCTGGCGGTACCGCCGCCGGTACCTTGACCTCGGCAGCGGCTTTTTCGGCCGCGGCGCGCTCGGCCGCCGCACCGTCAGCGGCGGCGTGCTCGGCGGCGGCAGCCCGGGCGCCGGCGGCGGTATCGACCGCCGCACCGTCAAACATGATGCGCTGTTCTAGCACCAGCGGCGCCGGAGCGCGGCGCTTGAGCGCACGGCGGGCCGGCGCGGCTGGTGTGGTGGAAGCTTCAATGACGATGCGGTCTGGATTTTTCATGGCGTATTTTTATCAGTAGGTTTTTTGCAATGGATTATTTGCCTGCGGGCGGGTTCAATGCCACCCGGCCACTCATGCCTGCGATCAACTCGGGGAAGCGTCCATCGATGGCGGCCGACAGCTTGACCGACTGGCTGACCGGATCGACGCGCGCGCCGATGCGCTGCACCTTGGCCGGATAGGTCTTGCCGGTTTCATCGATGGCGACCTGGAAAGCGTAGCCGGGCTTGAGCCAGGCCAGCCAGCGCGACGGCACGATGAATTCCAGTTCCAGCGCGGAATCATCGATGATTTCAAGCAGGGCCTGGCCAGGCTGCACGTATTGCTGCTCGCGCACCTTCTGCTCGGTCACGCGGCCGGAAAATGGCGCTTGCACGCTGCATTTGCCGATCACCGCCGCGCCATAGGCCAGCTCGGCCTTGGCCTTGCCCACTTCGGCTTCCGACACTTCCAGCTCGACCTTGCCGATCGAGCGCAATTCTTCCAGGCGGCGGTTGGCGTTATAGGTGTGCTCGGCCGCCGACAGCATGGCCTTGGCTTTTTCGCGCTGCGCCTGCTGCAGCGAGCAGTCGAGCGCGATCAGGGTCTGGCCGGCGCGGAAACTGCCGCCTTCGGTGACCGCGATGCGGCTGATCTTGGCGCCGACTTCGGCTGCGATGGTGGTGTAGCGGCGCGGCGCCAGCTGGGCGCGCACTTCCTGGCGCTCCATCGCCGCGCGCGGCGCGGCCGGCGCCGGCGCGGTAGCCGGTGCCGCCAGCACCGGCGCGGCCAGCGCCGCAGCCAGCGACAGCATCGTCAGGCGCAGTTGCGCGACAGCCATCACTTGGCCACCGCCGGCGCCTGCACGCCCTGGTTCCAGCCGGCCATCGAGGCGCCGACCTCCTTGGTCAGCTGTTCCAGCGGCATGTCGCTGACGCTGCCCAGTACCGGTTCCAGGCCCAGGGTGGCCTGCACCTTGCTGGCCGACGCCTGCAGTTGCGCCAGCGACTGATAGCGGCGCAGCAAGCTCAGAATGGCGGTGGTGCTGTTGGCAACCTGCTCCAGCTTGCCCTGGGTTTCGGCGGTGCCGCGATTCTTGATATGCATGGCGATCTTGGCGTCGGCCTGCCAGATTTCATCGGCGCGCAGATATTGCTTATAGGCGATCTGGTATTGCAGGCGCGACAAATGCACCTGCGTCAGCACCGTCATCTGCGCCGTGATGCGGCGCTGGTCCGCCAGTTTCACGCCCGCTTCGGCCAGGCGTTTTTGCGCCGGGCCCGAGAACAGATTGAACAGGTTGTACGACAGGTGCACGCCGGCATCGTTCCAGCGGTTGTTGATCATGTAGCGGTCGCTGTCGTAGCGCAGGTCGTAATTGAACGACAGGTTCGGGAACATGCGCAGCATGACGCGGCGCGTTTCTTCGGTGGCGATACGGGCGTTATAGAACTGTTCGCGGATATCGGTGTTTTGCATCACCGCCAGCTCTTCCATGCGCTCGACGGGCATGTTCAGCATGGATGCATCGACTTGCGCACCCGGGTCGCTCACTTCCACCACCTGGCTCAATGGTGCGTTGATCAGATGCGCCAGTTCCACCCGGCCGGACGACAATTCCTGTTCGATACTTTCCAGCAGGCGCAGGTTTTCCAGCAACTGGCGCTGGTAGCGCAGCGCATCGACCGGCGAGCGCAGGCGCTCGGCTTCGGCCTTGCGCGCGTCTTTCAGTGCGTCTTCCGCCAGGTTGATCGTTTCCTGCACTTCGGCACGCAGTTTTTGCGCGCTGGCCATGCGCCAGAACGAGGTGCGCACATCCTGGATCAGCACGTGCATGGCCTTGCGGCGGCGCTCGGCGGCGATATTGACGCGGTCGGCGGTCTGCTTGGCGGTGATGTAGCTCATGCCGAAGTCCAGCGCATTCCAGGTCAGGCCCAGGTCATAGGCGGCATGGTTGCGCTCGGACGAAATATAGGGATTGGCCAGCGATGGCTTGCCGGTCACCGAATCAACGCTACGCGTGATCAATTCTTCATCGCGCGTGGTATAGCCGGCGTTGGCCATCAAACGCGGCAGCATGTCCCAGCTGGCGCTGTCGAGCTGGTTCATCGCCAGCGCTTCTTCCATCAGGCGCGTGCGGCGTTCGAGATTGTATTTCAGCGCGCGCGCGATCGCCTCATCCATCGTCAACGCCCCCACCACCGGCGGCACTTCTTCCATTGCCGCCTGGCGATCCAGCGCGGTCTGGGCCGTCAGCTCATTGCTGGTCAACGGTTGTACTTGAACGGTGCCACACGCCGTCAGCATGACGGTGACGCAAGCTGCTACAGCTCGGACGATGATTTTTTTTGCATGGGATCTAGGCGGCAAGAAAGGTTGTCGATGGAAATTATTTATTTGGAACTATCAATTTACTATTTTGCAATATTGAATCTCGCCAATTATATTTTAATGAAACATTTCTGCCTAGCTTCAAAGATAGTAGTTAGGCAATTTTCCATATGAAAATTTTATTGGCAATACAGAAAACAACATTTCCATATCAATACTGAAATATTTTCCTCGTTGACGTATCAAGCGCATTTTTCACCGGTGACAGACGAAAAAAAACCCGGTCAACTGCCCCGGGCTTCCTTGCTTGTAAAGTAACGGTGTTTTTATTTTGGCACGTCAGGTTCTTCCGCCGAGGCCTCGGCCATTTCAACTTCGGCCGCCGGATTGGCAGGCTCGACGGCATCGCCTTCGGCCTGGGCGTCGGCGCCCTCTTCTTCCTCGTACTCTTCGGTGGCGGCGGCATCGCCGGGCGCGGCGGCAATCTCCAGCAGGCGCGCTTCGATCGACAGATCGACTTCGTCCCAGCGCAGCAAGTCCAGCGTGACTTGCGCGCCACGCGCCACGGATGGCATGCCCGGCAGCTTGATCACCAGCGGAATGTCGACCAGGCGCAGTATCTCGTCTTTCAAGACCACCGCATCGACCTGGCGCGCTTCTTCCTGCGCCAGCCAGCGCAGGCACCAGTAGCGTTCCATGTTCGACTGGAAGTCGCCATAGGCGGCATACGCGGCGTCAAACGCCGAGACGATGGCGAACAGATTGGCGTCGCGCGGCTTGAACGGCGCCACCAGCGGGGCGGTGACGCCATGCTCGGCGCAGGCGATGATCTGCCACTGATTGACCAGATCGGTATACCGGCGCAGCGGCGAAGTGCTCCACGCATATTGATCCACGCCCAGGCCCTGGTGCGGCGCCGCATGGGTGACCATGCGCACCTGCATCTTTGCCGCCCAGCCATTGCCGGTGCCGCCACCCTGGCTGCGATAGATGCCGGGCACGCCATGGTCGTGCAGCATCTTGCCCCAGGTACTGTTGGCAAAGATCATCAGTTCGGCGACGATCTTGTCGAGCGGCGCGCCACGCTTGCGGCGCACCACGCTGACGATATCGTTTTCCACATAGAAATTGAAATCGATGCGGTTGTTCTGTTCCGGCTTCAGGCCAAACCCTTCGCGCTTTTTCATGCGGCCCTGTTCCAGCTGCTGGGCCCACTGCCACAGCACGGCAAAGTCGGCCTTGTGCGGGTATTCGCCTTCGCCGCTGGCCAGGGTTTCTTCGTTGACCAGGTCGTCCAGCTGGTTATGGCGCAAATTGCTGGCGATCGGCACCAGCTCGGCGCGCGTTTTCGTGCTGACCACGGCCCAGTCGGCTTTCGGGTCCAAGGTGGCGTACAGCGACAGCGCCGGGCAGGTCGTGCCTTCGGCCAGGGTAAACGCGTTGACGATCTCGTCCGGCAGCATGGTGATCTTGTCGCCCGGCATGTAGACCGTCGACATGCGCTGGCGCGCCATCTTGTCGATCGCGTCGTCCGGACGGATGCCCAGACCCGGCGCGGCGATATGGATGCCGACCTTGACGTTGCCATCAGGCAGGGGCTGCACCGAGAAGGCATCGTCGATCTCGGTGGTGGTCACGTCATCGATGGAAAACGCCGCCACCTCGGCCAGCGGCAGCTTGGCGGTCACCGATGGCACGGGCACGCTGGGGAAACCGGCGCCTTTCGGGAAGTTTTCAAACAAGAACTTCGACAGATGCAGGTCTTTCGGCGTGGCGACGCCGCCGGTGGCCAGCATCAGCCGCGGCGCGCTGGTATGCAGTTCATTGCAGGCAGCTTCCAGCGCCTTGTATTCGATGGTGTTCTTGTCGGGTTTGAACAGCAGTTGCAACACCATCGGCTGCATCGAAGCCGGCAAGCGGTGTTGCTTGAGTTCGTCCACATAACCTGCCTGTACCAGCGCCTGCTGTTTTTTCTTTTCGATACCGGCCAGGGCCGCTTTCAGCGACGCCTCCGGCGCGGCCTTGTAGCGGCCACGGCCCTTCTTGTAGAAATACACGGGGGCCGAATGCAGCGACAGGATCAGGCCGGCCGCTTCGAAGGGCAGCGGCGCATGGCCGAAATATTCGGCGCCCAGCTCGGCAAAGCCGAATTCCTCTTCGCCCGCCACTTCCCACAGGAAGTCGAGGTCGATCTCGGCGGCAACAGTTTTCGCCTGCTCCAGCAGTTCGCCCGGGGCCGGCTTTTCATATTGCAGCAGCACATCCTTGACTTTGACCTTGGTGCGCTTGCCGCTGGCCATTTCGACCTGGTATGCCTCGCCTGCCTGCGACAGGACCGTGCCGACCTTGAAATCGCCGGATTCTTCAAAAAATAGATTCATTGTTATGCTTTATTAATTAATGTGTCATTTGCAACAGCAGGTGCCAATTCCAGCACCGCCGGCAGAAATACTTCCGTGACCAGCAGCAGGCCCTGATGGCGCTGATACAGGCAGCGGCGCGCAAAGAACAGCGCCTGCTCATCGGCCGGGCGCCCATCGCGCGCCAGTGCCGCTTGCGCCCGCAGTACCAGCGGGTGGCCGGCGCGCAGGCGCGCAAATTCCAGTGCGCCGCGGCGCACCATGCGGTCGCCAAACAGGGTCGTGCCCAGCGAGCGTTCGCCCAGCGCGGAAAACAGCGGCCAGTCGGTGGCCGTCGCCTGCATCGGCACCACGGTGTGGCCAAACACGGCCGGCTGGCCGTCGCAGCGCAGCAGCACTTCGCGCTCCCACACCCTGCCCGCCCGGTGCAGGCCGATGATGGCCGCCTCGTCCGTCAAACAGCGCGCCGTTTCCTGGTGCAAACACTGCACGCGAAACGCCCGGCTATGGGCCTTCAGCTTGGCCGTCAGCGAGCCGCCGCCGGTCAGCCAGTGCCGCAAGGCGGGCGGCGCATTGACGGCGTTGACATGCGCATGCCACTGCGCCTGCCGCAGCGAACCCGGCCTCACCGGCCGGCTTCCATGCCGATGCCGCAAAATTGCAGGACTGGCGCCACATAGTCGGCAAACTCGCTGATGCCATGGTCGCTGCCATCGATGATGGTTTGTCTCGCCCCTGCATAATGCGCCACCATGTCGCGGTAGTCGAGCACTTCGTCGCCGGTGGCGGCGAGCAGGAAATACCGTTCTGGCCGGGAAATCGCCGGCACGGCAAACGCGCGCAGCTCATCAATATAGTCGCGCCTGAATTCGAACGGCTCATCGGAATGAAACGCCGTCGTCACGCCCACATGCTGCTCCAGGTCCAGCAGCGGCACGATGGCGGGGTTGAGCAGCACCGCGCGGCAGCCCAGCTGTTCGGCCAGCCAGGTGGCGTAATAGCCGCCCAGCGAGGAGCCGATAATCGTCAGTTGGGCTGGGGTTACGTCTTTGACCAGCGACAAGGCCAATTCGATCGCCAGCTTCGGCGAGGCCGGCAGTTGCGGGCAGCGCCATTCTTCGCTACGGCCCAGCGCCTGCATCTGCGCGGCCAGCAGGCGCGACTTCATCGACAGCGGCGACGAGCGGAATCCATGCAGGTACAAAATCATCGGCCCAGGGCCTCCAGCAACTTCTGGTGCACGCCGCCAAAGCCGCCATTGCTCATCACAATGATCTGGTCGCCAGGGCGGGCGGCGGCAGCCACGGCCGCCACCAGTGCATCGATCTCTTCATAGGCGCTGGCAATCTGGCCCAGCGGCGCCAGCGCGTCACCGAGGCTCCAGCCCAGCGCCTGCTGGCTGCCAAAGCCGAACACCAGGTCGGCATCCTTCAGGCTGCCCGGCAGCGCATCTTTCATGGCGCCCAGTTTCATGGTGTTCGAACGCGGCTCCAGCACGGCCAGGATGCGGCCGCTTTTGCCTATCTTCTGGCGCAGGCCACCGACGGTGGTGGCGATCGCCGTCGGATGGTGGGCGAAATCGTCGTACACGGTAATATTGTCGACCACGCCGCGCACTTCCATGCGCCGCTTGACGCTCTCGAAGGTGGCCAGCGCATCACAGGCCTGGGCAATCGGCACGCCCACATGGCGCGCGGCGGCAATCGCCGCCAACGCATTGCTGCGGTTGTGCTTGCCCGTCAGCGACCATGCCACATGGCCTTCATGCTTGCCCTTGAACTGCACGTCGAAGCTGCCGTTCTCCTGTTCGGTCAACTGCCAGTCGGCATGCTCGCCAAAACTTTCCTGCTCGCTCCAGCAACCACGCGCCAGCACGCGCTGCAACGAAGCTTCGTCGCCATTGACGATCAGGCGGCCGATGCCGGGCACGGTGCGCACCAGGTGGTGGAATTGGGTTTCGATCGCATGCAGATCGGGGAAGATGTCGGCGTGATCGTATTCCAGGTTGTTCATCACGGCGGTTTTTGCGTGGTAATGCACGAACTTGCTGCGCTTGTCGAAAAACGCCGTGTCGTATTCATCGGCTTCGATGACAAAAAATTCGGACTCGGCGCTCTTGCCGTCCATCTTGCCCGACAGACGGGCCGAAATGCCGAAGTTCATCGGCACGCCGCCGATCAGAAAGCCTGGCGCGTAGCCGGCGTCTTCCAGTATCCAGGCCAGCATCGCCGAGGTGGTGGTCTTGCCATGCGTGCCGGCCACCGCCAGCACCCATTTATTGCGCAGGATATGTTCGCCCATCCATTGCGGACCAGACACATACGGCAAGCTGCGGTTGAGGATTTCCTCGACCAGCGGATTGCCGCGCGACACGACATTGCCGATCACATACAAATCCGGGTTCAGCTCGGTCTGCTTCGGGTCGAATCCCTGGATCAGTTCGATGCCCTGCGCTTCCAGCTGGGTACTCATCGGTGGGTAGACGTTGGCATCGCAGCCGGTGACTTTATGGCCGGCTTCCTTGGCCAGGACAGCCAGGCCGCCCATGAAGGTACCGCAAATGCCGAGGATATGAATATGCATGTGATCAGTGGTTCAGTCGCGCAAGGCGTGCTTGTTAATGTAAGGAACGAAGGTCAAGTATGGGATTTTAACCGACGCCATGGTTTTTTCCGCTTCAGAGTATGATCCAGGAATGACGACCGATGCTTTTGATGACAACCGGCAACTACGGCTGGAAATTGCCGCCGCCGCCGCCCGCCTGGTGGCGCAGGATGGCGCCGACTATGGCAGCGCCAAGCGCAAGGCGGCGCGGCAAATCCTGGGCGATGCGCCGGGCGGGGCCAATCTGCTGCCCGATAACGAGCTGATCGAAGAACAGTTGCGCCTGTACAATGCGCTGTTCCTGGCCGACAGCCAGCCGGCGCGGCTGTTTCAGCTGCGCACGATCGCGCTGCAGGTGATGGAAGCGTTGCAACAGTTTCATCCCCTGCTCAGCGGCCCCGTGCTCAATGGCACGGCTGGTCCCCACGATGAAATCTATCTGCAGCTGTTTGCCGAGAGCGCCAAGGATATCCACATCTTCCTGCTCAATAAAAACGTGGTGCTGGACATGTCGGAAACACCGCATTTCAAGGGGCCGCGTTATGATGCTGTCGAGACCGCCAGTTTCCTGTGGAAAAACGAAGGCGTGCATGCTGCCATGTACGAACTCGACGACATGCGCGGCGCGCTCAAGCCCAAGGCCGATGGCAGGCTGCTGCGCACAGATATCGCCGGTTTGCGTACCTTGCTGAGCGATCCACGGACTGAATAAGAAAACCTTTATTTATATCAAATGACCAAGAAGAACATTATTGCCTGTGCCATCGTCGCCCTGCTGTTCGGCGCCATGGGTGCCTACGTGGGCCTGAACAAGAACAAGGAAGCGGCCGCGCCCGTGACCACCACCATGGCGCCGGGCGCCAGCGGCCCCGTCAATGAGCTGTATGCGCTGTCGCTGCCGGACGCGGCCGGCGCCACGCAAGCCCTGGCGCAATGGAAAGGCAAGAACCTGCTGGTGAACTTCTGGGCGCCCTGGTGCCCGCCCTGCGTGCAGGAAATGCCGGAACTGTCCGAAGTGCAAGGCGAATTTGCCGGAAAAAATCTGCAGATCATCGGCATCGGCATCGATTCGGCCAGCAATATCGCCACCTTCGCCGAAAAGGTCAAGATCGCCTACCCGGTGTATGTATCGGGCATGAGCGGCACCGATCTGTCGCGCCATTTCGGCAATGCCACGGGCGGCTTGCCGTTTACCGTGCTGATCGGCGCTGATGGCGAAGTCAAGAAGACCTATCTGGGCCGCCTGAAATTCGATCAATTGCGCGCCGACCTGGCCAAATTGTAAATTCGACAGCGTGCTTTTTTCTCTTGCCAATGCGTATCTTTGGCGGCAAAATGCGGAACTTTCGCTAAAACGGTCTTCCATACATGGCAAAAAACCTCCTCCTGCTCAACGGCCCCAACCTGAATTTGCTGGGGACGCGCGAGCCTGAGGTCTACGGCGCCAGCACCTTGGCCGATATCGAGCAGGCGGCGATGGCGCAAGCCCTGGCGGCCGGCGCCGATCTGGTATGCTTCCAGAGTAACCATGAAGGGGCGCTGATCGACCGTATCCACGCCGCGCGAGCGGAAGGGGTGGACGCGATCGTCATCAATCCGGGTGGCCTGACCCATACCAGCGTGGCCTTGCGCGATGCGCTGGCGGGAGTGGCCATTCCGTTCGTGGAAGTTCATATCTCGAATATTTACCAGCGCGAAACGTTTCGTCATCACTCATTCCTGAGCGCGATCGCGCAGGGGACGATCTGCGGACTGGGTATCGATGGATATCGGTTTGCCATCGACTTTGCGCTTAAAAAACGTTAATCTACGCGATCTGCACGCAATTAGCGCGGCGACGGGTTTTTCGACCGCACCGCACCACTTATAAAACAAATTACATTCCTAGGGGTTTCACATGGATCTACGAAAACTCAAGACCTTGATCGACCTGGTCGCCGAATCGGATATCGCAGAACTGGAAGTGACCGAAGGCGAAAGCAAGGTTCGCATCGTCAAATCGTCGGCCATGCCGCAAAACCAGATGGTCATGATGCAGCCACAAGGCATGCAAGCCCCTTACCAGACCGCCCCGCAAGCCGCGCCAGCGCCGGCAGCGGCACCGGTGGTGGTGGCCGCCGAGCCGACCGGCTACGTGGTCAAGTCGCCGATGGTCGGCACCTTCTACCGTTCCTCCGCTCCTGGCAGCGCCGCGTACGTCGAAGTCGGTTCCACCGTCAAGGAAGGCGACACCCTGTGCATCATCGAAGCGATGAAGCTGTTGAATGAAATCGATACCGACAAAGCCGGCGTCGTGACCCAGATCCTGGTGGAAAACGGCCAGCCGGTCGAATTCGGCCAACCCCTGTTCGTGATCGGCTGATACCCTGTCCACACGGCCGGCAACGGCCGTTTGCAGTTTTAACGCCCCTCACACTTGTTGTTCCGCCGGCTAGCCGGCTCTCACAGACATACGCGAACCTACCATGTTTGAAAAAATCCTGATTGCCAACCGTGGTGAAATCGCCCTCCGTATTCAGCGCGCCTGCCGCGAAATGGGCATCAAAACGGTTGTAGTTCACTCTGAAGCCGACAAGGACGCAAAATACGTCAAGCTGGCCGACGAATCCGTTTGTATCGGGCCGGCCCAGTCCGCCCTGAGCTACCTGAACATGCCAGCCATTATCAGCGCCGCCGAAGTGACGGACGCGCAGGCGATCCACCCGGGCTACGGCTTCCTGTCGGAAAACGCCGACTTCGCCGAACGCGTCGAAAAATCGGGCTTCGTCTTTATCGGTCCCCGTTCCGAATCGATCCGCCTGATGGGCGACAAAGTGTCCGCCAAGCAGACCATGATCAAGGCCGGCGTACCGTGCGTGCCAGGCTCGGAAGGCGCATTGCCGGACGATCCGAAGGCGATCGTGCAAATTGCGCGCAAGATCGGCTACCCGGTCATCATCAAGGCAGCCGGCGGCGGTGGCGGACGCGGCATGCGCGTGGTGCACACCGAAGCGGCCCTGATCAACGCCGTGGCGATGACCAAGACCGAAGCGGGCACCGCCTTCGGCAACCCTGAAGTGTATATGGAGAAGTACCTGGAAAATCCGCGCCACGTGGAAATCCAGATCCTTGCCGACGAACACAAGAACGCCGTCTGGCTGGGCGAACGCGACTGCTCGATGCAGCGCCGCCACCAGAAGGTGATCGAAGAAGCACCGGCGCCGGGCATCCCGCGCAAACTGATCGAAAAGATCGGCGACCGTTGCGCCGAAGCCTGCCGCAAGATCGGCTACCGCGGCGCCGGCACGTTTGAATTCCTGTACGAAAACGGCGAGTTCTATTTCATTGAAATGAATACCCGCGTGCAGGTGGAACACCCGGTCACCGAGATGATCACCGGCATCGATATCGTGCAGGAACAGATCCGTATCGCCGCCGGCGAAAAACTGCGCTATCGCCAGCGCGACGTGCTGCTGTCGGGCCACGCCATCGAGTGCCGCATCAACGCCGAAGATCCGTTCAAGTTTACGCCGTCGCCAGGCAAGATCATTTCCTGGCACGCACCAGGCGGCCCCGGCATTCGCGTCGATTCGCATGCCTACGCCGGCTACTATGTACCGCCGCACTACGACTCGATGATCGGCAAAGTGATCGCTTACGGCGCCACGCGCGAGCAGGCCATCCGCCGCATGCAGATCGCCCTGTCCGAAATGGTGGTCGAAGGCATCAACACCAATATCGCCCTGCACCGCGAACTGATGATCGATGCGCGCTTCATCGAAGGCGGCACCAACATCCATTACCTGGAACAGAAGCTGGCCGACATGCCGGACCTGGGCAAGAACATCCATGGCGACACCCCGAGCATTGCCAAGAAATCGGAAATCAAGGCGGGCGCATGAGCTGGACTGAAATCGTCATCGAGATCGCGCGCGACAACGCCGAGGCCATGTCCGACGCCTTGATGGAAGCGGGCGCCCTGTCGGTCTCGGTGGAAGACGCCGACGAAGGCACCGACGCCGAGCAGCCGCTGTTTGGCGAACCCGGCATGGAACCGAAGGAAGCGGCGTGGGAACGCAGCCGCGTGGTGGCGCTGACCGACGTCGACGCCGACCAGGCCGCCATCGTGGCGGAAGCTGCCGCCGCCATCGGCCTGGCCGACGCGCCGGCGTTCACCACTCGTCCGGTCGAAGAACAGGACTGGGTACGCCTGACGCAATCGCAGTTCGCGCCGATTCACATCGGCAAGAACATCTGGGTCGTGCCGAGCTGGCACGAGGCACCGGACCCTGATGGCCTGATCCTGGAGCTGGACCCGGGCCTGGCTTTCGGCACCGGCAGCCATCCGACCACGCGCCTGTGCATGGAATGGCTGGAAGCGCATCCCGCGCCCGGCAAGACCGTGCTCGACTATGGTTGCGGTTCCGGCATCCTGGCCATGGTGGCCAAGAAACTCGGTGCGGAAACTGTCGCCGGCGTCGATATCGACCCGCAGGCGATCGAATCGGCGCGCGACAATGCCGAGCGCAACGGCTGCGAGATCGACTACTTCCTGCCAGACACCTTCGCCACCTCGGCGCATGCGACGGCAAAGTTCGACATCGTGGTGGCCAATATCCTGTCGAGCCCATTGAAGCTGATGGCGCCGATGCTGTCCGGCCGCGTGGCAGATGGCGGTGCCTTGATCCTGTCGGGCGTGCTGGCGCGCCAGGCCGAGGAAGTCGCTGCTGCCTACGCACCGTTCATCCAGCTCGGTGTCTGGGCTGAGCAAGACGGCTGGGTGGCCCTGCACGGCCGCCTGGGTGCGTCCAGCGCTCCGGCGCCGCGCGCGGAAGGTGCATAAGCACAGCAATGGCCCTCGCCACCAAATGCCCCCATTGCAACACGATATTTCGGGTCGCCGCTGACCAGTTGAAATTACGTGGGGGCATCGTACGCTGTGGCACCTGCAAGGAAGTCTTTGACGGCAATGCCGCGCTGGTCGATCCAAGCGCGGCATTGTTGCCGTCTGCGGGCCCGATTCCTCCGGTGCCTGTGGCACCTATCCTGCCGCCAGTGCTGGCGCTCGATATTCCCGACGACACCCCACCCTATGCCGGCCATGAGGCAGAGCCGGTGTACACCCTCGACTTCGACACCTCGTTCGATCCCTTCGGCATCCTGCCCGAAACGGCGCAGCTGAAGGCCGGCCAGGACGAGCGGCGCGACGACGAGGAAGCCATCGAGCTCGACCTCGATATCGGCCAGGCGCTGCCCGGCGAGCCGGAAGCTGAACCTGAAGCCGTGCCCGAATCCGGACCCGAACCTGAGCCGGCGCCGGTGATTGCGGCGACAGCCGTGCCGATGGCGCCCTTCCGCCGCCGCGAAACCGAGGAAGCGCCCGCCTTTGTCACCTATTTGCGCGACAGCCGGCGCGAGCCGAAGTTCGAGGCCGAGGCGCCGGCAGCAGCCGAGCAGGTAGCCGAGCCTGAAGCCGAAGCGTATAAAGTCAGCCTGGACAAACCTGCGCAGCCGGCCCCGGCCGGTGCGCGCCAGGAACCCACGCTGAGCGACCATTCCTTCGACCTGCCGGAAGGCAGCGCGCCGCCAGCGGACGAGCTGCATGTGCTGGACGACCTGCCACCGGTTGAAGAACCCGCTTTCGTGACCCAGGGCCGGCGCCGCGAACAGAGCGGCAAGGCCTTGCGCATCGCGATGGCGGCCGGCGCGGTGGCCTTGTTGCTGCTGTTGCTGCTGCAGGTGATGACCACCTTCCGCAATCCGCTGGCGGCGCAGTTTCCGCAGTTCAAGCCGGCCCTGGCCGCGCTGTGCTCGGTCAGCGGCTGCCAGGTCGACCTGCCGGCGCAGATCGAAGCGCTGGCCATCGAGCAGGGCGAACTGCAGACCCTGGCACCCTACCGTTTTTCCTACGTCTCGCAGCTGCGCAACCTGGGCCGCAGCGCACAGGCCTGGCCGAACATCGAACTGATCCTCAACGACGACGATGGCAAGCCCGTGCTGCGCCGCGTGGTCGCCCCGCGCGATTACCTGCCGGCCGGCACCGATGTGAGTAAAGGCTTTGCGCCGCGCTCGGAACAGAACATCAAACTGTATTTCAGCTTGGACCAGCTTGCGGCGTCTGGCTATCATATCGCCATCTTTTACCCTTGACTGACACTATCATGACCAAAACTTCATTGATCTGCGGCTCGCTCGCCACCGACACCATCATGCAATTCCCGGGCCGTTTCGGCGAATCGCTGCTGGCCGACCAGTTGCACAAAGTGAACGTCTCGTTCCTGGTGCCCACCATGCGCACCGAGTTCGGCGGCTGCTCGGGCAATATCGCCTACAGCCTGAAAATGCTGGGCGGCGATCCGCGCATCGTCGGCGTGATGGGCCAGGACAGCGCCGCCTACCTGGAGCGCCTGCAAAAGCTGGGCATTTCCACCGCCAACATCCTGATCAAGGCCGACAGCTACAACGCGCAGTGCTTCGTCACAGCCGACAGCGACAACAATCAGATCAACGCCTTCCACCCGGGCGCCATGTCGTTCGCGCATGAAAACCCGATCGCCAACGCCGGCCCGGCCCGCGTCGCCATCATTTCGCCGGACGGCGACCAAGGCATGCTGAAACACGCCGCCGACCTGGCCGAGCTGGGCATTCCCTTCATGTTCGATCCGGGCCAGCAATTGCCACGCTTCAATGGCGAACAGCTGATCGACTTCATCGACAAGGCGACGTATGTGTCGGCCAACGATTATGAGATGGAAATGTTGATGGAACGCACGGGCTTGACCCTGCCGGAAATCGCCAGCCGCCTGGAAGCGCTGATCATCACGCGCGGTGAAAATGGTTCGGAAATTCATGTGGGAGGCAAGCGCATCGACATTCCTGTCGTGGCCGCCAAGGAAGTGCTGGACCCGACGGGCTGCGGCGACGCCTACCGCGCCGGCCTGCTGTTCGGCATCACCAACGACCTGGGCTGGGAAACCAGCGGTCGCCTGGCCAGCCTGCTGGGCGCCATCAAGATCGCCACCCAGGGCGCGCAGAACCATGTGTTTACGCCGGAGAGCATCGCCGATCAGTTTGAGGCGGCGTTCGGTTACCGTTATTAAAATCATGGGTCGGGTTGCGCGACACGCGTAACCCGACCGGCATTATCGTCCCATCACAAAAATCATCCCCACCAGCATCTGCGCAATCTGCAGCAGGATCAACGCCACCAGCAGCGACAAATCCAGGTTGCCCACCAGCGGCACTACCTTGCGAATCGGTCGCAGCAGTGGCTCGTTGAGGGCCCGTACGAACGGCGCCAGCGGCGCATGCGGGTTGACCCAGCTGAAGATCGCCTCGATGATCAGCAGCGCCATGAAACCGTACAGTATCCATTGCAGGAAGCGCTGCAGGGCTTTCAGCAGCACCGCCTCGACCGGCAGGCCGGCGATGAACCAGATGCAGGTGGCCAGCAGCACGATCAGGAAGGCGCCGATCAGGCTGGCCCAGTCATAGCCGCCCACGCCCGGCACGACGCGGCGCAGCGGGCGCACCAGCCAGTCGGTCAATTGAAAGGTGAACTGCGCCACCGACGACGGCGGACGCACGCGCACGGCCTGCATCCAGAAGCGCAGCAGCAGCACGCCGCCCAGCAGCGTGGCAATGGTATCAACGATCAATGTAAGGATAGTGATCAGCACAACAAATTCTCCAAAAAAAAACCGCTGTGTGATTATCACACAGCGGCGTGTTGCCTCATGCAGGCATCCGCTTCGTCACATTACGATGGGCGGGTGCTGGTAGGGAATGGCCAGGCTGCGGCCGGTGCCAACACGGTTTTTGCTACAGGTGCGATCGGCGCTGCTGCCGGCTTGGCGGCTTCCGCTTTTTTCGGCGCGGCCTTTTTAGGCGCGGCCTTCTTGGCGGCTGGCTTGGCGGCGGCTGGTGCTGCAACTGCTGGCGTCGCGGCCGGTGCAGGTGCTGCTGCGGCTACCGGTGCTGCGGCGGCTGGCGCTGCGGCTGGCTTGGCTGCTGCTTTTGCCGCAGGTTTTGCCGCTGGCTTGGCTGCTGGCTTGGCTGCTGCTTTGGCGGCAGGTTTCGCTGCCGGCTTGGCTTCTGCTGCAACCTTCGCTGCAGGTTTGGCCGCTGCCTTGGCCGCAGGTTTCGCTGCTGGTGTGGCCGCTACTTTAGCTGCTGGCTTGGCTGCAGGTTTTGCCGCTGCTTTTGCTGCTGGCTTGGCTGCTGCTTTTGCCGCTGGCTTGGCTGCTGCTTTCGCTGCAGGTTTCGCTGCAGGTTTCGCTGTTGCTTTTGCTGCTGGCTTGGCTGCAGGTTTGGCTGCTGCTTTTGCTGCTGGCTTGGCTGCGGCTTTGGCCGCAGGTTTCGCTGCTGCTTTTGCCGCTGGTTTGGCTGCCGCTTTAGCTACTGGCTTGGCTACAGGTTTAGCTGCTGCTTTAGCCGCTGGTTTCGCTGCTGCTTTAGCCGCTGGTTTCGCTGCTGCTTTGGCCGCTGGTTTCGCTGCTGCTTTGGCCGCTGGTTTCGCTGCTGCTTTGGCCGCAGGTTTCGCCACAGGCTTGGTTGCTGCTTTTGCTGCAGGTTTTGCCACGGCCTTGGCCGCTGCTTTTGCCGCAGGTTTCGCTGCTGGCTTGGCTACTGCTTTGGCTGCAGGTTTTGCCACGGCCTTGGCCGCTGCTTTGGCCACAGGTTTCGCTGCTGGCTTGGCTACTGCTTTGGCTGCAGGTTTTGCCACGGCCTTGGCCGCTGCTTTTGCCGCAGGTTTCGCTGCTGGCTTGGCTGCTGCTTTGGCTGCAGGTTTTGCTGCTGCCTTGGCTACTGGCTTGGCTGCCACTTTAGCTGCCGGCTTGGCGGCTGCTTTCGCTGCTGGTTTGGCCGCAGGTTTTGCTGCTGGTTTTGCTGCGGCCTTGGCTGCTGGTTTGGCGGCAACCGGCTTGGCTGCGGCTGCCGGCGTCTTCGCGGCAGGAGCAGCTTTGGCGGCTGGTTTCTTTACTTCTGATTTCTTAGCGGCTGTTGCCATTTGTCTCTCCTTCATCTGAGATGAGAAATTTAAGCTACAAGATTTAAACCCGTCCAACCCACCACAAGGATAGGCCAGGCGAATTATTCATCGGCACAAACGGTCGTTTGCGCTAATGAATTCGGCACCAGCTGAACTGCTGCAACTCCTCACGTTTGCAGCACTTCAGCCATCGTCGGTGCCACCCTGCTTTATCTCGCAGCTGGTGGCAAAGTCTGAATTCGGTTGTTTCGTTTTCGATGCCGTGCGTTTTTTCCGCTCCTCGCATCGCGCTCGCCACCCGACCGTATCGTCAAATAAAAAACCGCCATGCCTGAAAAAAATCGGGCACGGCGGCAGACGAAAACGGTGTGGTTTTATGCATATCCGTGTAAATCTGTATCCCTGTTTTGCGAGCTTTTTCTGGCGTCGCGCTGGTCAAAAAACCCCGCATACTACCACTCGCATTTGCAATCGTCCTAAAGTACACGAAAACCTTGTCGATGCGCAACCGGCACGATACGTTTTCACGGGCTTTTTTGCAGGGATAGGCGCGCTAACGTACAAACGAGCGGCAAACGACCAATTTACATGCGCTCATGCCGATATGGGCACTCGCCGCGCATGGTCTTCGCATGCGCAAACACGGAGCCGCGCATGGCGTTTTCAGCGCCAGTCGCCGCGCGCAATTGCGCGCGATTTGAGCATCACGCCGCGCGTTTTTTTGCAGCGATATTTTGCTGCCACAGAGGTCCTTCAACGTCGCATCACGCAGCGTCCTGCCGGCTTTCCGGACAGCCGACTCCCCATGCCGGAGCAAACACAATAGAATGCATCCTTCTCTTGTTAGCCTTGACCTGACCATGCCGCGACACGCTCCGCTTATTCCCATCCTCGCTATCCTGGGCGCCGTCACCGCGCTCGGCATCGGCACCTCCTGGGCCAAGCACAGCCTGTTTCCCGTGGTGGGTGCACAGGGCACGACGGCCGTGCGGGTCGGCTTTTCCGCCTTGCTGCTGCTGTTGTTCTGGCGTCCCTGGCGCTGGACCTTGAGCGGCCAGGAAGCGCGCACGGTGGCCCTGTACGGCGCCGCGCTGGGTGCGATGAATCTGTGCTTCTACATGTCGCTGCGCACCATCCCCTTCGGCCTCGCCGTGGCGATCGAATTTTCCGGGCCGCTGGCCGTCGCCCTGTTTTCTTCACGACGCCCGCTCGATTTCATCTGGGTGCTGCTGGCCGCCGCCGGCCTGGCGCTGCTGCTGCCGCTCGGTCATGACGTGTCCACGCTGGACCCGGCCGGCGTGCTGTTCGCGCTGGCCGCCGCCGTGTTCTGGGCCACCTACATCATCTTCGGCAAGCGCGCCAGCCATCTGCATGCGGGCCATTCGGTCTCGCTGGGCCTGTTCGTGGCGGCGCTGGTGGTGGTGCCGGTGGGCGTGGCGCACGCCGGCAGCGCGCTGCTGTCGCCGGCGATACTGGCCACGGGGCTGGGCGTGGCGCTGATCTCGAGCGCGATCCCGATCTCGCTCGAGATGGTGGCCCTGAAACGCCTGTCGTCGCAGGCTTTCGGCATCATGGCCAGCATGGAGCCGGCCGTGGCGGCCCTGCTGGCTTTGACCCTGCTGGGAGAGTACCTGGACGCCATCCAGTGGCTGGCGATCGCTTTGATTATCGCGGCGTCGGTCGGCAGTTCGGTGACGGCGCAACGCGGCAAGCGCGTGCCGGCGGCAATCCTGCCCGGATAAAAAAATGCGCCGTCACGGCGCATTTTTTGAGTACACGGATAAAGCGGCTTATTCCCAGTTCAGCGCGCCGCCGGTCTGGTATTCCGTCACGCGCGTTTCGAAGAAGTTACGTTCCTTCTTCATGTCGATCATTTCGCTCATCCACGGGAATGGATTTTCCTCTTGCGCGAACAGCGGCTCGAGGCCGATCTGCTGGGCGCGGCGGTTGGCGATAAAGCGCAGGTAGCCCTTGAACATCGGCGCGTTCAGGCCCAGCACGCCGCGTGGCATGGTGTCTTCGGCATACGCGTATTCCAGGTCGACCGCTTTCAGGAACAGGACCTTGATCTCTTCGCGGAATTCGGCCGTCCACAGCTGCGGGTTTTCCATCTTGATGGTGTTGATCAGGTCGATGCCGAAGTTGCAGTGCATCGATTCGTCGCGCAGGATGTACTGGTACTGCTCGGCCGCGCCCATCATCTTGTTCTGGCGGCCCAGCGCCAAAATTTGCGTAAAGCCCACGTAGAAGAACAGGCCTTCCATCAGGCAGGCGAACACGATCAGGGATTTCAACAGCTTCTGGTCGTTTTCCGTCGTGCCGGTGGTGAACGTCGGGTCGGTCAGCATGTCGATGAACGGGATCAGGAATTCATCCTTGTCGCGGATCGACTTGACTTCGTTGTAGGCGTTGAAGATCTCGGCTTCGTCCAGGCCCAGCGACTCCACGATGTACTGGTAGGCGTGGGTGTGGATCGCTTCCTCGAAGGCCTGGCGCAGCAGGTACTGGCGGCACTCGGGGGCCGTGATGTGGCGATAGGTGCCCAGCACGATATTGTTGGCGGCCAGCGAATCGGCCGTCACAAAAAAGCCCAGGTTGCGTTTCACCAGGCGGCGTTCGTCTTCCGTCAGGCCGTTCGGGTTTTTCCACAGCTCGATATCGCGCTGCATGTTGACTTCCTGCGGCATCCAGTGGTTGGCGCAGCCGGCCAGGTATTTGTCCCATGCCCATTTGTACTTGAACGGCACCAGCTGGTTGACGTCGGTCTTGCCGTTGATGATGCGCTTGTCGTCGGCATTGACGCGGCGCGCCACCTGCTCGGCGTTCGCTTCGGACGGCTCGGCGCCGGCCGGCACGTTCAATTCGGTATTGCCCAGTGGCGCCTGCTGCGCCGGACGCGGCACGGCTGCCGGCGTGGTTTCATCATCCCAGGATAAGGACATAATTATTTCTCTCTCAATGCAGATATTCACATCAGCCCGGCGCTGCCGGGCTGACCACTAAACTATTATTGGCAGGCTTCGCACTCTTCGAAGCCGTCGTCACCCGGGCGCAGGTAGCAGGCTTCGCCATCGGCATCGTCCGCTGCTGCGGCAATCGCCACTGGCGCCACGGCGACGGCCGCCGCCGCGACACTCGCTGCCTGGGCGCTCTGGGCGCTGGCCGACATGCCGCCGTCGACTGCCACGGCGTTCAGGGCGCCAGTCTTGGAGGTCGATTTCTCCATGTGGGTGGCGGCGATGGTGCGCAGGTAGTAGGTGGTTTTCAGGCCACGCAGCCATGCCAGTTTATACGTTTCGTCCAGTTTCTTGCCCGAGGCGCCAGCCATGTAGATGTTCAGCGACTGGGCCTGGTCGATCCACTTCTGACGGCGCGACGCGGCTTCCACCAGCCAGCTCGGCGATACTTCGAAGGCGGTGGCGTAGATGTCGCGCAGGTCTTGCGGAATGCGGTCGATTTTTACCAGGGAACCGTCGAAGTATTTCAGGTCCGAGATCATGACTTCATCCCACAGGTCGCGTACCTTCAGGTCGCGCACCAGGTAGCCGTTGATTTCGGTGAATTCGCCCGACAGGTTCGATTTCACGTACAGGTTCTGGAACGTCGGCTCGATACAGGCCGACACGCCGATGATGTTCGAAATGGTGGCGGTCGGTGCGATCGCCACGCAGTTCGAGTTGCGCATGCCGAACTTGGCGATGCGTTCGCGCACCGGGGTCCAGTCCATCGCCGACGAGCTGTCCACTTCCAGGTAGCCGCCGCGCTCTTCGGCCAGCAGTTTCACGGAATCCTGTGGCAGGATGCCGCGGTCCCACAGGGAACCTGCGTACGACTCGTAGCGGCCGCGCTCTTCTGCCAGTTCGGTCGACGCCAGGTAGGCGTAGTAGCACACCGCTTCCATCGAGGTGTCGGCAAACGACACGGCGGCATCCGAGGCGAACGGCACGCGCATCATGTGCAGGCAATCCTGGAAGCCCATGATGCCCATGCCGACCGGACGGTGGCGCATGTTCGAATTGCGAGCCTTGTCGACGGCGTAGTAGTTGATGTCGATCACGTTGTCCAGCATGCGCATGGCGGTGCGCACGGTCTTGGCCAGCTTGACGTGGTCGAGCTTGCCTTCTTTCATGTGCGCCGGCATGTTGACGGAACCGAGGTTGCAGACGGCGATTTCATCGCTGCTGGTGTTCAGGGTGATTTCCGTGCACAGGTTCGAGCTGTGGACCACGCCGACATGCGACTGCGGGCTGCGGATATTGCACGGATCCTTGAAGGTGATCCATGGGTGGCCGGTTTCAAACAGCATCGACAGCATCTTGCGCCACAGGTCGAGCGCGGCGATTTTCTTGAACGAACGGATTTCGCCGGCGGCCGCTTTCGCTTCGTAGCCCAGGTAGGCGGCTTCAAACGCCTTGCCGACCTTGTCGTGCAAATCTGGCGTTTCCGATGGCGAGAACAGGGTCCACTCGCCTTTTTCCATCACGCGCTTCATGAACATGTCGGGTATCCAGTTCGCCGTGTTCATGTCGTGGGTGCGGCGGCGGTCGTCGCCCGTGTTCTTGCGCAGGTCGAGGAATTCCTCGATGTCCATGTGCCAGGTTTCCAGGTAGGCGCAGACGGCGCCCTTGCGCTTGCCGCCCTGGTTCACGGCCACGGCCGTGTCGTTCACCACTTTCAGGAACGGCACCACGCCTTGCGACTTGCCGTTGGTGCCCTTGATATGGGCGCCCAGGGCGCGCACTGGCGTCCAGTCATTGCCCAGGCCGCCTGCATACTTGGCCAGCAGCGCGTTGTCCTTGATGGCGTCGTAGATGCCTTCCAGGTCATCGGAGACGGTGCTCAGGTAGCACGACGACAGCTGCGAACGCAGCGTGCCCGAGTTGAACAGGGTCGGCGTCGAGCTCATGAAGTCGAACGAGGACAGCAGGCTGTAGAACTCGATGGCGCGCGCTTCGCGGTCCGACTCGTTCAGGGCCAGGCCCATCGCCACGCGCATGTAGAACGCCTGCGGCATTTCGATGCGCACGTCCTGGATATGCAGGAAGTAGCGGTCATACAGGGTTTGCAGGCCGATATAGCCGAATTGCAGGTCGCGGTCGGCAACGATGGCTTTGGCCAGACGTTCCAGGTCGAAGCTGGCCAGCACCGGATTCAGCAATTCAGCGGAGATACCCTTGGCGATATACGCCGGGAAATAGGTCAGGTATTCGGCGGCGGCGGCCGCTTGCGGCACTTCCTTGCCGAACACTTCCTTGCGCACCGTGTGCAGCAGGATGCGGGCCGTCACTTGCGAGTAGGCCGGGTCTTTTTCCATCAGCGCGCGCGCTGCCAGGATGGCCGACTTGTGCAGCTCTTCGACCGGCACGCCGTCGTACAGGTTTTTCACGGTTTCAGCCAGGATGGCGTCGGCATCGACGTGTTTTTCCAGGCCGGCGCAGGCGGCGTTGATCAGGTCGCGCACTTGCTGCATGTCGAGCGGGCGGCGCACGCCGTTGTCGAGCACGTTCAGTTGCGGTGCGGCCACTTGCGCGGAACCACCCAGGGCTTCCTTCTGCAGGCGGCGCTCCTCCATGTGCTTGGCGCGGTACAGCACGTAGGCACGCGCCACGTCGTGTTCGCCCGAACGCATCAGCGACAGTTCCACCTGGTCTTGCACGTCTTCGATATGGAAGGTGCCGCCGCCCGGCTGGCGGCGCACCAGCGCGGCGACCACGCCGGCCGTCAATTGTTCCACCAGTTCGCGCACGCGGGCGGAAGCGGCGCCCTGGCCGCCGTTCACGGCCAGGAACGCCTTGGTCATGGCGATCGCGATTTTCGAAGGCTCAAATGCCACCACCGCGCCGTTGCGGCGGATGATGCGATAGTCGCCCATGGCCGCGCCGGTGCTTGCCACGCTGTGCGCCGCGCCTGGCGCTGGCGGTACTGGCGTTGGATGGATGGAAATATCTTGAGGTGATTGCATTGAAGCTCCCGTTGTCAGCTAAAGTCAGCCTGCAGTTTTGCTGCCGCGTGTGTTGTTGAATAGAACGCCCGATGGTCCGGGCTTCTTCCGGTATTTATTGTTAAAAACTACATATTCAAGGCATCAGATGATACAAATGAAAATAGCCTGCCCTCACGGCCATGGATGGCGCGAAACATGTCTCTGAGGGTGATAAACCGCCAGTGTCAGATTGCCAGGTGAGCACGCAATGGTGTTGGCGCTGGCTTGACACTAATGCTGAAAACATCTGTGATGGCACTACATTTAGTAACTACATCTAATTTATGCACTAATTGTAGTACCCATCGATGGCAGGCGCAATACTTTTCCCGCCTGTGTCCTGCTTAATTTTTCCGATTTCATGCACGAATTCAATTGACTTTTCAGGGCATGGATAACAGGCCCGGCACCCGCATAGTAAGCACTAACGCAGGCCGCTGCGGACCGCTGCGCGCCCCATTCCCGATATGAATCCAGATCAATTTCAGCCTGGTTTGACCTTGCTATGCCAGCAATTATTTACGCCAATGCAACTACTGGAACAGTCGCCGGCCGCGGCTGGCGAAACCGGGACCGGCATTATAATCTACCGCGCCGCTTCGGTCCCGGCGCCGCCTGTTTCGGCTCAGCCCGGCGGCTCGCGCAGTTGCAATTTTTGCATGCGGTAGCGCAGCTGGCGCACGCTGATGCCCAGTTGCCGCGCCGCGCGCGCGCGGTGGTAGCGCGTTTGCGCCAGGGCCTGCAAGATCATCTCGCGCTCGGTTTGCAGCAGGAACAGCTGCAGCGGCACGATGGGCGCGCCGCCATGCCCCATGCCGGGCAGCGGCAATTGCCGGCCGGGCAAGCCGCCGTTCAAGGCCGTCACCGGCGCCGGCGCGGGTACCGCCACAGGCAAGCCCAGCCCATCGACCGTGATCATGCCGCCATCGGCAAAGGCCAGCGCCCGCTCCAGCAGGTTTTCCAGTTCGCGCACATTGCCGGGAAAAGCATGGCGCGCCAGCGCCGCCAGGACCGCCGGCGCCAGGTGCATGTCTTGCCGTGGCGCCAGGCGGGCCAGGATGGCATCGCACAAGGCCGGCAAGTCGCCCAGCCGCTCGCGCAAGGGCGGCACGGCCAGTTCGATCACGTTCAGGCGGTAATACAGATCCTGGCGAAAGGTGCCGGCCGCCACGCCGCGCGCCAGTCCGTGCTGGCTGGCGCACAGGATGCGCACGTCGACGGCTTCGTCGGTGCTGCCGCCCAGTTTGCGCACGCGGCGCTCCTGCAGCGCCCGCAACAGCTTGACCTGCATCGCCAAAGGCACATCATCGACCTCGTCGAGCAGCAGGCTGCCGCCGTCGGCCGCCTGGAACAGGCCCTGCCGTTCGTGCAGCGCGCCCGTATAGGCGCCCGGACGGCAGCCGAACAGTTCGGCTTCCATCAGGCCCTCGGGGATGGCGCCGCAATTGACGGCCACGAAAGGGCCATCGGCGCGCGCGCCCTGGGCGTGGATGGCGCGCGCCACCAGCTCCTTGCCGCTGCCCGACTCGCCGCGGATCGCCACCGGCGCGCCGGAGGCGGCGATGCGCACGATCTGCGCCCTCAGCGCCTGCATGGCGGCCGAGCTGCCGCTCAGTTGCGGTATGGAATCTTTAGTGATGGGCGCGAGATGGCCGCCGGTACGCGAACTGGGCATAAGCTATCCTTTCAACAAGGACTCTGATCGGGCACGACAATAATGCCTGCCACGGCCATGCTACGCCTGGCCGGTGGCCGATGGCGTTACGATACGGATGAGCAATGCAGGCGGGAGGGTTACAGGGTGGCGTGCGCGTGGCTGCAGTAGTCGTGGCCCTTGGCCTGCACGTTTTCGGAGGCCGGATAATAGACGCCGCAGTGGGCGCAGCACAGCATCAGCTCGGCGTCGGGCAGTTCGGCCACCCGGCCAGGCGGCGTAAAGGGATTGGGCTGCTGCCGCTGTTGCTGCTGGGCGCGCTGCTGCAAGCTGCGAATCTTGCTGCGGATCGCGAACACCACCAGGAACACCAGCGCCAGCCAAAACAAAATACGGGTCATAAATATCCTCGGTGCAAAACCACTTCCAGTACAAAACGGCTGCCGACATAGGCCAGCAGCAAGGTGGCAAAACCGGCCAGGGTAAATGTCAGCGCCGTCTTGCCGCGCCAGCCGCGAAAGCGCCGTCCGGCCAGCAGCACGGCAAACAGCAGCCACGACAGCATGGTAAATACCGACTTGTGATCCCAGGTCAGGGCCTTGCCAAATAATTGTTCGGAAAATACGATGCCCGACAGCACGGTCAGGCTCAGCAAGATGAAGCCCAGGCCGATCATGCGGAACAGCAGCTTTTCCATCGTCAGCAGGGCCGGCAGCTGGTCCAGCGCGCCCGACAAGAAGCCGCGCCGCTCGCTGCGCGTGTGCAGGCGCGATTCCTGCAGCGCCATCAGCACGGCGTGAAAAGCGGCAATCGTCAAGGTGCTGTAGGCCAGCACGGCCACCGTGATATGCCAGCCGAATACGGCCGATTTGCCTTCCAGCACCACCTGGTTGCCGGGAAAGGCCCAGGCCAGGCCGATCGCCAGCACGGCGCAGGGCATGACCATGCGGCGCAGGCCGTCCAGGCTGAAATTGCGGTTCTCTATCCAGTAGGCGCCCACCGATACCCACAACGCGGCCGACAGCATGGCGGAAAAACCGAAGCGCAAGGTGCCCGGCGCCATCAGGTCGAACCACAGGGTGGCGCCGTGCGACAGCCAGGCCAGGCCGGTCAGCGCGGCGATCAGCCTGCCCTGCGACGAGGGAAGAAGCGCGCACACCGCATACGCCACGGCGGCAAGGAAAAAGAAATAAGTCTGCATGTTTTAAGTTTACACCATAGCCGGCCAGCGCGAATCGCGCAGCGGCACGCACGGCTGCCGGCAGCGCTAGCGCGCAATGCGAAAGAACCTGCCATGATATCGCGCCTGAGGCTGGACCGGGTGGCCCGCTCTCAAGATTTCGGCAATCTTTCCTGCAGCGCCGGACATTGCTTAAAGAGGCGATTATCGTTAGGCTGGCGCCATCACCGCTTTCTGACTGCCTTGCCATGCCCTCCTCCAGCCTCGACGATAAATTGTGTTTCCAGCTGTACGCCACCTCGCTGAAAATGACCCAGCTCTACAAGCCGATGCTCACCGCCATCAATCTGACGTATCCGCAATACCTGGTCATGCTGGTGCTGTGGGACCAGGAAGGCCTGGGCATCAAGGACCTGGCCGAGCGCCTGCAGCAGGATTCGGGCTCGATCACGCCGCTGGTCAAGCGCCTCGAAGCGGAAGGTTATCTGCTGCGCGCACGCGATCCGCGCGACGAGCGCAACCGCGTGCTGACCCTGACGCCGGCCGGCCGCCAGCTGCGCCAGGCCAGCAGCGCCATCGACCAGGCAATTGCCGACAACTGCAGCGTGATCGCGCCGGAATTCGAGGTCATGATGGAAGGCTTGCGCAAGCTGAACGCCAGACTGGGCGGCTGAGGATGCAAGCCATGTCAACTTTCCCTCAAAAATATATTGCGCACTAATGATTAGTGCGCTATTCTTCTTGCATCGACTGGCCGCGCAGCTTCCGGCAACACGCAGGCAACACGGCAAGGTTGATCTTACCGGTCATTTTTTTTGTTAATTACTTAGCGCGCTAAATAATAGTAAGCTATAAACCAAGGAGTCCTGCCATGTCGTCCATCCCTTTCAAAGCTTCCCTGCTCGCCGCCGCCATCGCCTCCGGCGCCGCCTTCGCTCCCGCCCATGCGGCCGCACCAGCACAGCAAAATGCCGACACCACCGTGGTGCTGGTGCATGGCGCCTTTGCCGACGGTTCCAGCTGGGACAAGGTGATCCCCTTGCTGCAGGCCAAGGGCTTGAAAGTGGTGTCCGTGCAAAATCCGCTGACCTCCTTGGCCGACGATGTGGCCGCCGCCCAGCGCGTGATCGACGCGCAGACCGGCCGCGTGATCCTGGTGGGTCACTCCTGGGGCGGCACCGTCATCACGGAGGCGGGCACCAGCGACAAGGTCAAGGCGCTGGTCTATGTGGCGGCCTTTGCGCCGTCCGAAGGCGAGGCATCGGGCGAGCTGGGCAAGGATTATCCGACGCCGCCGGGCATCGCCACCCTGACAGCGGACGCCGCCGGCTTCCTGTATCTGCCGGCCGAATCGGTGCGCGTCAATTTCGCCCAGGACCTGCCCGCCGCGCAGACGCGCTTGATGGCCGCCACCCAGGGTCCGATCCACGGCAAGGCGTTTGCCGACAAGACCACCGTGGCCGCCTGGAAAAACAAACCCAGCTATTACATCGTGGCCGGCAAGGACCGCATGATCGCGCCGGAACTGGAACAGGCGTTCGCCAAGAAAATCAACGCCACCACCACCGTGCTGCAAACCAGCCATGTGCCGATGCTGTCGCAACCGAAACAGGTGGCCGAGGTGATTTTGGCGGCGGTGGCCAGGCGTTAAACAAGGGCCGCCGCACCAGACAAAGTGCGGCGGTTTTTTGACTGCCTGTTATTTGACGTTCAGGCTTTTCTTGGCCTGATCGAGCAAGTCGGTCTTGACCCAGTCCTTGGCCACCGGTGGCTTGCTCATGCGGCCCACGCCGGTTTTCACCATCACGTCGGTGGTGGTCTGGATATGCTCGGGCGTGATGTCGTAGGAATATGGCGAATTGCTGATCGCGTCGTCAAAGTCATCCTTGGTGATCTGGTTGCGGAACACCACTTCGCGCACGTATTTTTCGGCCGTCGGCTTGTTGTCGATAAAGGTCTTGGTGGCCTCGACAAAGCAGCGCATGAATTTCTCGGCCACCGGACGGCGTTCCTTGTAGAATTTTTCCGTCATCACCATGGTGCGCACCGGCTCGCCGATCGGCGTGTCGTACGGTTTGATCACTTCGGTGCCGAAGCCCTTGTTGATCGCCTGCGACGATTGCGGTTCCGACTGCATCATGGCGTCGATATTCTTGCCCATCAGCGCCTGGTTCAGGTCGGCATAGGCGAGGAACACCAGCTGCACGTCCTTGCCCTTGGTTTCCGAATACGTCAGGCCCGCCTGCGACAATTCCGCCAGCAGCAGCACTTCCTGGATGCCGCCGCGCGTGACGCCCACGCGCTTGCCTTTCAGGTCCTTGACGCTGGCAATCTTTTGCCCGATACCGCCCACCAGGCGCGCGCCGCCCTTGGCAAAGCCCGCCACCACATAGATGGGCGCACCACCGGCGCGGCCGGAAATGGCCGCCTCGGAGGCTGTCGCGCCCACGTCCAGTTCGCCGGCGATAATCGCCTGCATCACGTCCAGGCCCTTGGCGAAGATATGCTCTTCGACCTTGATGCCGCACTTGGGCGCGATTTCCTTGATATACGACACGGCGCCGTAGTGGGCGAATTTCAGATTGCCCAAACGAACGACCTCCTGGGCCTGGGCCGCGCCCATGCTGAACGTCAGCATGACGGCGGTGGCGATGGTGGTTTTCAAGATATTGTATTGACGCATCTGCTTCTCCTGTCTCACGGTGATGGGGATGCCTGGCTTGCAGGCAAGGAAACACTGCTTTTTTATTATGCAGAGATAGTACCGTGTGTTAGAGCAGGAGCAACAGTTTTTTATGGCAAGGTCAAAACTTTGTGCGCAAGGCCAGGCTGGCATTGCGCGGCGTGCCATAGTAATTGCCCAGGAAGGTGCTGCCCAAGGTTTTGTAATAGGTCTTGTCGAGCACGTTGTTGACGTTCAGGGTCAGCGTCCAGCGCGGATCGATGCGGTATTCGGCCATGGCGTTGAGCAACAGATGGCCGCCCTGGGTAAAGTCGAACGACTGGTACTGGCCGGCCGCATCGAGCACCGAGCCGCTCACATACTGCCGGCTCTGCACGCTGGCCACGCCGCCGACCTTCCATTGCGCCAGGGCGCCAGGCAGCACGTATGAGGTGGCCACCTTCAGCAGGTGTTTCGGCGTGATGCTGCTGTAGGTGTCGCGCGTGCTGTCATCCTTCGTGTGGTTGTAGGTGTAGCCGGCGCTCAGTTGCCAGCCCGGCAGCACTTCGCCGCCCACTTCCAGGTCCATGCCGCGGCTGGTCACTTTGCCTTGCGGCAGGTAGCAGCAATTGGTGTTCCACAAACTGGTGCTTTCCGGATAGCGGGTGTCCAGCACGGCCGTGCCCGTGCGCTCCACATTGAAGACGCTCAGCGTGGCGTTCAGGCGCCCATCGAGCAACTCGCCCTTCACGCCGCCCTCGTAGCTGGCGCCTTTCACGGGCGCGAGCGAAGTGCCCGGCGGCGGTCCCATCATGCTCAGCGCCTGCGGCTTGTAGATGGCAGAGTAGCTGGCATAGGCCGACCAGCGCGCGTCGATGTCATAGATGATGCCGCCATACGGCGTCACCTTGGTCGGCTCGCCGAACGCGGTGCGCGAATACACGCTGCGCTGGCCGGCCGGATCGATATCCCAGACCGTCTGGTCGAAATCATAGCGGCTGGCGCGCGCGCCGGCGATCACGTGCAGACGGTCGGTCGGATGCAGGCGCAGCACGCCATACGCGCCCTTCTGCACCTGGCCCCACGGTTGATACAAGGTGTCGGGATTGGCGTTCAACGCGGGATTCCACGGCTGCGGATCGAACACGCTGGTCGAGACGGTGCCATTGCCGGCAAACGCGCCGCTTTGCCAGTGGCTGCGCACGCGCTGCCAGTCCACGCCCAGCAGCAGTTCATGGCTGCGGCCCAGCAGCTTGAACGGGCCGCTCAGGTTCAGGTCGACCAGGTCCTGCTTGTTGCCCGCATCGATATGGCCGCCGCGCCAGAACGGATTGGCGCCCGTCGCGGGGTCGACGGCGCCGCCCAGGAAGGCCCAGTTGCGCGCCAGTGCGTTTTCCACATGCGTGACATTGAGCTTGGCCTTCCAGCGGTTGGCGAACTGATGTTCGAACTGCGCAAACACCTCCTTGTTTTCATCGTCGGTGTAGGCCCAGTCCGGCGTATTGTTGGCGCCGCGCCGCAAGCCCAGGCTGCGCCCGTCCGCATAGCGCTGGATGCCCGCCACGTCGCCATTCTGGTGCGACTTGCCGTAGATGGCGCCCACGGTCAGCAGGCTATCCTTGCCCAGGTCCGCCTCCAGCACGCCGTAGATGGCCGGCTTTTCGATGCTGTAATGGTCGAGGAAGGAATCGCCCTTCTGGTAACTGAGCACGGCGCGGCCGCGGATGCGGCCATCGTCCGTCAAGGGCGCGCTGGCGTCGAGTTCCGTGCGCACCGTGTTCCACGAACCGGACGACAGCAGGGCCGATACCTGGCGCTGGGCCAGCGGCTTCTTGCGCACGATATTGATGATGCCGCCCGGGTCGCCCATCCCGCCCAGCAGGCCCGATGCGCCGCGCATCATCTCGACGCGGTCATAAAAGGCCATGTCCTGCTGCGGGCTGTAGGTATAGGCGCCCAGCGCCAGCGGCGCGCCGCCATCGACCTGCATGCCGGTGATCAGGAAGCCGCGCGAATAAAAGTCGCCCGCGTTATTGGCCACCACCACGCCCGGCATCAGCGCCATCGCTTCGCGGATGTCGCCGACATTCTGGTCGTCGAGCAGCTGGTGCGTCACCACCGAGACGGACTGCGGAATCTCGCGAAACGACTGGTCGGTCTTCGAGGCGATGCTGGTGACGCGGCTGGTGTACGAGCCCGTACCTTCCGTACTGCCATCGACGGCGCGGCGCGCGCGCACGCGGATCACGGCCAGCATCTGTTCCTCGCTGGCCGCTGCGGTAGTGGTAGTGGCCGCCGTGGGCGCCGTCTTTTGCAAGGTATAACTGCCATCGCTGCGGCCAACGATTTCCAGGCCGCTGCCGGCCAGCAGCAAAGTCAAGGCTGCGCGCGCCGTGTAGCTGCCGTTCAGCGCAGGGCTGCTCAAGCCGGCCGTGAGGGCGGGATCGAACGACAGCGCGATGCCTCGACGGCCAAGGCGGACAGGTTGCGGCCCAGCGGGCCGGCCGGCAATTGCACGCTGTGCGCGGCGGGTGCGTCAAGCGAGGCGGCGCTGGACGATGGCGCCAGGCTCAACAGCGCAAGGTGGACGGCGAGACAAACCAGGGAGTGACGTGGTGTTGCGGGCATGGCGTATTCCTTTATGGGCGAGGGTGTCATTCCCCTTGCCAGCCAGGCGCGAAAAAAGTGTCAGCGTTTTAGAATTATTTTTCAGGCGGCGCCAGGGTCACCCAATAGCCGCCCAGGCGCGTGCGCGCCAGCACGGGATAGGTCGACACCAGCATCACCAGCGCCGCATCGGTGTCCGCAATCGGAAAGGCGCCCGAGATGCGCACATTGGCCACCTGCGGATCGCAATGGATCACGCCCGGGCGGTAGCGCGCCAGCTCCTGCGCGAAGTCGGCCAGGCGCACATCATCGGCCAGCAGCATGCCGCGCCGCCAGGCCAGCGCAGCCGCGTCCAGCATCTGCGGCCGGCCGATGGCGCTCTGCGTGAAGACCACCTGCTGGCCGGCGTCGACGATGCGCGGCGCGGCGCCGGCCTGCGGCGTGATGCGCACGCGGCTTTCCTGCACCGCCAACTGCGTGCGGCCCTCTTCCTGGCGCACCGAAAACACCGTGCCCAGCGCTTCCAGCCGGCCTTGCGCGGTCTGCACGACAAAGGGACGGCCTTGCGCATCGGGCGCCGTGCGCACGGCGATCTCGCCGCCGCGCAGCAGCAGCAATCGCCGCTGCGCATCGAAGCGCACGTCGAGGGTGGTAGCGGTGTTGAGATGGACACGGCTGCCATCGGCCAGCACGATCTCGCGCCGCTCGCCGGTGGCCGTATGGTAATCACTGCGCCAGGCCGATTGATCAAACAGCAGCCAGGCGCCGGGTACGGTCGCCAGCAGGGCCGCCAGTTTCAGCATGGCCGCGCGGCGCGCCGGCGAGCGGCTTCTGTCCAGCGCCGGCATCGCCAGTTCCGGCGGCAAGCCGCCCAGTTTGCCCAACAGTTTTTCCGCCCTGCTCCAGGCGCGCGCATGCTCGGGACTGCTCAGGCGCCAGCGCTCGCAATCGCGCCGCTGCTGGACGCTGGCGTCGCCCGCATGCAGCTGCATCAGCCAGTCGGCCGCCTGCTCCAGCACCTGCGGATCGATGGGCGCACCCGCCCCCGCGCTAGTCATCGGCCAACTGCAGACACGCCAGGAAAGCCTGTTTCATATAGCGCTTGACGGTGGCCAGCGACACATTCAAGTGCAGCGCAATCGCGTCATACGTCAGGCCGTCGAGCTGCGACAGCAGAAAGGCGCGCCGCACCAGGGACGGCAAGGCGTCGAGCATGGCGTCGACCTGGTGCAGCGTTTCCAGGATCAGATACTGTTCCTCGCACGACGGCGCCTGCGCTTCGGGCAACAGCGCGATGGCGTCCAGGTAGGCCCGTTCCAGCGCCTGGCGCTGGTACCAGTTGACCAGGATGCCGCGCGCCACCGTGGTCAGATAGGCGCGCGGCTGGGCGATGGCGCCGAGATCGCGCCGGGCCAGGATGCGGGTGAAAGTGTCCTGCGCCAGGTCGGCCGCATCCGCCACATTCCCCAACTTGCAGCGCAACCAGCCCTGCAGCCAGCCATGGTGCTGCTGGTACAGCGCGCGGGCGGTTTGCAGGGAGGAAGAGTGGTCGTGCTCGTCGTACTCGTACGATAGGGGAGAGCCGGCAGCCGGCATGGGGTACCAATGCAAATAGGAATTATTCTCATTGTAGCTGGAAGCAGAATGCTGGCGCAATGGCTGGCGGCGATGACAGGTTGAACGCACGCGTTTTTACAACAAAATCGATATCACAAAAATGTTTAAAAAATCACCATGCCAGCACCGGGCTGGCGGACCTGGCCCCATGGCCCCACGCTGGACTAACACTCGCCGAGGGCGAAGTTGACCGCTGCCCGGGCATGCAGCGCTGTCGTGTCCAGCAGCGGAAGTTGGCTGTCATCCTGGCCGATCAACAACGTGATCTCCGTGCATCCCAGAATCACGGCATCCGCACCCCGGCGCGCCAGGGAATGGATGATGCTTTGACAGGTCTTGCGTGAGCTGTCCCGAATGACCCCGGCGCACAACTCTTCATAGATAATCTGGTGTACCTCGGCACGCTCTGTCTCGTCCGGCACGAGCACCTTTACGCCATATTGACGTTCCAGGCGCTCGCGGAGAAAGGCTTGCTCCATCGTGTAGCGCGTACCGAGCAGGCCAAGCACCGATACCTTGCTTTGCCTGGCAGCCTCGCCAACCGGATCCGCAATATGCAGGAAGGGGATCGGTACTGCGGCAGCAATGCGATCTGCGACCTTGTGCATGGTATTGGTACACAGCACGATGCAGTCAGCCCCGCCCCGATGCAGGCTGCGCGCGGCGTCTTCCAATGCAGCTGCCGCATCGTCCCAGCGTCCGTCTTGCTGCGCCTGCTGGACCGGACCAAAGTCCATGCTGTACATCAGCACTCTGGCAGAGCGTAGTGGTCCCAGCCGCTTGCGCACTTCCTGATTGATCAGCTTGTAATAGGCGGCGCTCGACTCCCAGCTCATGCCGCCTATCAGTCCAATGATCCGTAAAACCTGGTCTTGCTGATGTGTTAATGTATTCATGGTATGCGTGAGTGGAAGGGGAGCGCCATCTTGATGTGTGAACAACTGGCACAGACAATACCGAGGCATGACGAACCGGTCTATCATGAAATTTCAATCTGCTGACATGCGGGTGGAGCTGTTGCCGGGAAAGGCCTACAGCGTCCGCAACGCTCCCGGTGAATACTCGCTGGGAATCGCACTGCAACGACAACAAGGCGTGCATGCCATCGGCACTGACCGCAGGACCGATTTTGATACCTGGCCAGGCACATTGGCCCATACACCGCCAGGCGTCGATGTTTTTTCGGAATCGGAAACGGGTGGCGAGTACCTGATCGTGCGCTGGGCATCCACTGCCGAATTGGATGTCCATGAGTTCGATAAGGCCGCAAATCGGCGCCACCAATGGACAGGCCATGCCGCGGCGCTGCGCCGTGCCCGTCATCTGCGGCGATTGCTGCTCGCGGCGGAACGTGATGAGCTTGCGGTGGAACAGGCAATGCTGGCACTCGTCAATGTGGAGCGCAAAAAAACTAGGTCAGCACATTTAGCTCATCGCACAGTTTCTCCAGTCCCGCCAGATAGTGGGCGGGATCCTTGCGG
>NZ_JAFCTQ010000018.1:0-9142 GCF_049896105.1 Janthinobacterium sp. PSPC3-1
CCGGCGCCCAGCACATTGAGCACCGCCACGCGCACGCCGCGGTAGTTGTAGGCGTCGTCCAGGCTGGCGGGAATATCGCCCTCGATCACGGCGCTGCCCAGCGGGCCGCGCTTGACCACCAGCGTGGCGGCGCTGACCGCGCGCACCGCCTGCAGCGACGCCATGATGTCGGCACCACCGCCGGCGATCATGAACTCCTCTTCCGTGCCGACGATCAAATCAAACTGCGGCAGGATGCCCTGCAGGTGGCTCGTGACACCGTCATTCGACACAAAGCGCGTTTCGCCATCGGCCTTGCCCGACAGGCCCCACAGCACGGGCCGGTAGTCGATATCGAGCACGGTGCGCACATTGTTGGCACGCGCCAGGCGCAAGGCCTGCGAGCTGATGGCGTGCATGGCGGCCGTCGAGAAATGCGTGCCGGTGATCAGCAGCGCCTTGCTGCTGGCGATAAACGCCTGGTCCACCGACGCCGCGTCGATGGCCATGTCGGCGCAATTCTCGCGGTAGAAAATCAAAGGAAAGGTGTCCTTGTCCTTGATGCCCAGCATCACCAGCGCGGTCAGCCGGTCGTGGTCGATGCCGACATGGCTGACATCGCAGCCCTCCCTGGCCAGGGTGTCGGTCAAAAACCTGCCCATATGGTCGTCGCCAACTTTCGACAGCATGGCGGACTTGAGGCCCAGGCGCGCCGTGCCGAAGGCGATATTGGCCGACGAGCCGCCCAGGTATTTGGCGAAGCTGGTGGCGTCTTCCAGGGTGCTGCCGATCTGCTGCGCGTACAGGTCCACCGCCAGGCGGCCCAGGCAGATCACGTCGAGCGCGCGGCCCGATGCGAAAGGAGTTGGATTCTTCATCGATGTATCTTTCTGAATGCGTGCAGCGTTGATGGTCTCTGTTTATAGTTTTGCGCAAGCCGGCAATGGCCTGGACGGCCTGCCTGTGAGTTGTTGCATACCGTGAAAATCCCGTATGCTTTACCTCTTGTGCGACCGAAAAACACGGCGCTGCGCGGCACATGGCGGCAGGCGCACGGGCTTCGGTCCCGGCTGCAGTGTTTCTAGAATAAGTCAGCAAAAAACAAAAAGCAATAAAAATTGCGAAATTAATTTAAATAGAAAATTGTTTCGATTTAAGACAACTACACCAGAAAAGAGAGCAAGATATGGCACAAACCTCCTCGATCGACCAGTTGATGCAACAAATCGCCGACGAGTACGAAAGCCTGTCGCGCCAGTTGAAATTGATCGCCAAGCATATCGAACAGCATCGCAGCAGCCTGATGCTCGAACGCATCAGCGATATCGCCGCCGCCTGCCAGGTGCAGCCGTCGGCCATCGTGCGCTTTGCCCAGCGCTTCGGTTTTTCAGGTTTCAGTGAAATGCAAGATGTGTTTCGCCAGGCCTATACGGACCAGGCCCGGGCCGCGCCGAACTATCGCCAGCGCATCCGCAAGCTCATTTCCACACGAGACGGCAAGGTCGGCACGGGCGAGTTGACGCGCGAATTCATCGGCGCCAGCCGCAGCGGCCTCGACGAACTGGCAGCCGGGCTCGACGACGAACAGCTCGAAGCGGCCGTCACCTTGCTGCAGCAGGCGGACAATATCTATGTCGTGGGTGTGCGGCGTGCGTTTCCGGTGGCGTCATATATCGCCTACGCGCTGCAGCACACCAGCAAGCGTGCGCACCTGGTCACGGGATTGGGTGGCGGCCACCGCGACCAGATGCGCAGCGTACGGGCCGGCGACGTGGCGATTGCCATCAGCTTTGCGCCCTACGGCAAGGAAACACTGGAATGCGCGCGCATGGCGCACGACAACGGCGCGCGCGTGCTGGTCATTACCGACAGCAAGCTGGCGCCGCTGGCGCGCACGGCCGACGCCCTGCTCACGATGACCGAAGGAAGCGCTTTTGCCTTCCGTTCGCTGACCAGCACCATCTGCCTGTGCCAGGCGCTGTTCATCGCCCTGGCCTACCGGCTCGAGATCGACATCGAGGAAATCGGCGCGCAGCCGGCGGACTAAAGCGCCGCGTCAGGCCAGGTCGAGAAAGATCACGCCATCCTCGACCTTGGCCGGATAGGTTTTCAGGTTCACACAGACGGGAGCGCCGAGCGCCTTGCCGGTGGTCAGGTTGAAGCGGCCGTTGTGCTTGGGGCACTCGATCACGTTACCCATCACCAAGCCGTCGGCCAGGTGCACTTTTTCATGTGTGCACAGGCCATCCGAGGCATAGGCCTGGTTGTTCAGGCGGTATACGGCGTAGGTCTTGCCGGCGTGGTCAAACCGCATCACGTCTTCATCGTCGATCTCGTCGAACTCGCACACTTCGGTCCAGCAGCTCATATTGGTCTCCTTCGGTTTGTTGTTATAAATGATGACTTTATTTGGCGTAGGCGCCATCGGGCAGGCTATCCAATTCAGTCTCGCCTCGCTGGGGCAAGCTGCGCTGCACGGCGTAGCCCGGATCGCGCACCTGGCGCAGCACCGCAGGGATCAGCTCGCGGTAAGCGGCCAGGGTGCTGGGGTAAGGCAGCGGGCAATCGTCCTTGATCAGCTCGTGCAGTTTGGGCAAGGTATGGAAAGGCACCATGGGAAACATATGATGCTCGGCGTGGTAATTCATGTTCCAGTATAAAAAGCGGAACACCGGGTTCATATAGATGGTGCGGCAATTGAGGCGATGGTCGAGCACGTTTTCGGGCAGCCCGGAATGCTGGGTCAGGCCGAAGAACAGGCTCAGCCACGCGCCATAAAAAGACGGCAGGCCTATAAAGACCAGCGGCTTGATGCTGGCGGTGGCGAAGCAGGCGGTGAGCACGGCGCCATAGATCAGACACCAGATGCGTGCTTCGCGCACCATCTTGCCGTGCTCGCTTTCGGGCACGAAGGTGCGGTCGTCGGCGGAAATCTTGCCGACGGCGTTCAGTAACACTTGGCCCAGCTCGCTCAAGCCCGATTTCAGGTTGAAGCAATTGAGCAGCAAACCGAACAGGTCGGGTGGGCGCGGCACCACGATCTCGGGATCGCGCCCGACGATCAGGGTGTCGGTATGGTGGCGCGCGTGGCTCCAACGTTTTTGCGTCGGCCGGCGCAAGACCAAGAAGGAAGCGATCTGGTACACCGCGTTGTTGAGCCACGGCGTCTTGAAGGCCGTGCCGTGGCTGGTTTCATGCCAGCGCGAATCGGCCGGCCCCGCATACAGGGTGCCGTACAGAAAGAAGGCGGGGATGGCCCACCAGCTGCCCCAGCTCATTGCAGCCAGCACACCCGACACCACGATCAGGCTGAACCAGATCAAGGTGTCGCGGATCGCAGTAGCGTCTTGGCGCTGCATCAGTCCCTTCATTTGAGGGCGCGTCAGTGCGCAGCGATACCACTGCGCATTGGCCAGCCCCTGTTCTATGGCCTGTTCGCCGTCGCCGCCTATCAGTTGATAGCCGCGTTTGCGATCCTGCGTGCTTTCTGCCTGTATTGTCATGTGCTCCTCCGTGTGTCGATTGGAACCGCCTTGGTCCATGGCAGCGATAGTAGTGGCGTGCGGCAGGCCGCTTCAAGCAGATCTTGAAAACTCTGTCAAAAGCCATCATCCGGGGCGCAGGCGGCCTATCATTTCCATCATTTGTAGATTGTTCACGCCCCGGTTTTCCCGCTGAATGACCATTTATGGTCAATTTTCATGCTGCGTTCGAGGCCGCGATTTCTTACATTGTCGACAGGCGCCGCTACCAGGCGCCACCACACGACAAATCCCGATGGAGACGCACCACCATGACTGCCCCCTACCTGTTTTCCCTGAACCGCATGAGCGCACCGCGCATCGGTTTCGCCGACTACCTGGCCCTGTGCCAGCGCCTCGACGTGCGCGCGATTGAAATTCGCAATGACCTCGACGGTGTTGAAATCAACGACGGCACGCCGGCGCGCCAGATCCGCGAGATGACGCAAGCGGCCGGCATCACGATCCGCTCGATCAACGCCCTTCAGCGCTTCGAACAGTTCGATGCCGAGCGTGAACGCGAGGCGCGTGCGCTGATCGACTACGCCGCTGACTGTGGCGCCCAGGCGCTGGTGCTGTGTCCGACCAACAGCCTGCGCGACAGCCGCGATGCGGGCGAGCGCCATCGCGCCTTGGTGGCGGCGCTGACGGCGCTCAAACCGATGCTGGCCGAACGCGGCGTGCTGGGCCTGATCGAACCACTGGGCTTTGCCGAGTGCGCGGTGCGCCGCAAGTCGCAGGCCGTGCTGGCCATGTACGACGCCGGTGCCGAACACGATTTCAAGCTTGTGCATGATACCTTCCACCATCACCTGGCCGGCGAAGACATTTTTTTCCCTGACCTGACGGGGCTCATCCATGTGTCCGGCGTGGAAGACGGCGCCGTGCCGGTCGGCGCCATGCGCGACATGCACCGCGTGCTGGTCGGCGCCGGCGACCGCCTGGGCAATCTGGCGCAGATCAAAACCTTGCTGGCGCGCGGCTACCAGGGTTGCATTTCCTACGAGCCGTTCGCTGAAGAAGTGGCGGCCTCAGACGATATCGAAAACCAGCTGCGCGCCAGCATGGCCCATTTGCGCGACGGCATCGGCGCCTGATCCACCCACATTCACAGGAGAAAAAACATGTTACAAGTAGCCATCTTCGGCGCCGGCCGCATCAGCAAGATCCATAGCGCCAACCTGGTACGCCAGCAAGGCGTACGCCTGAAATACGTAGTCGACGTGCACGCGCCCAGCGCTGCCGCGCTGGCCAGCGAGCATGGCGCACAGGTCAGTGATATCGACACGGTATTTGCCGATCCCGAGATCGCAGCCGTGATCATCGCCTCGAGTACCGACAGCCACGCCGACCTGATCTTGCGCGCCGCCGCCAGCGGCAAGCATATCTTTTGCGAAAAACCGGTCGACCTGACCGTCGAGCGCGCCCTGGTATGCGCCGACGCCGTCGCCAAGGCCGGCGTGACGGCGCTGATCGGCTTCCAGCGCCGCTACGATCCCACCTTCGCCGCGCTCAAGGCGCGCATCGACGCCGGCGAGATCGGCGTGCCGGAAGTGCTGGCCATCACCAGCCGCGATCCGGGCGCGCCGCCGCTCGACTATATCCGCAGCTCGGGTGGCATTTTCAAGGACATGTTGATTCATGACTTCGACGTGTTCCGCTGGATCCTCGACGACGAAGCCGTCAGCGTCTACGCCACTGCCTCGGTGCTGACCGACCCGAAGGTGGGCGAAGCGGGCGACGCCGACACCACGGCCGTGACGATCCGCACGCGCAAGGGCCGCCTGTGCCAGATCAACACCAGCCGCCGCGCCGCCTATGGCTATGACCAGCGTTTCGAGGTACTGGGCAGCGCCGGCATGCTGCAGGCGCATAACCATCGCCCGACGGAAGTCGAAGCGTGGACCGCCAGCGGTGTGGCGACCAGCTTGCCGGAAAACTTCTTCCTGGAACGCTACCGCGCCGCGTATGCCGCCGAAATGGCCCATTTCGTCGCCGCCCTGATCGACGGCAAGCCGGTGCGCACCACGGTGGCCGATGGCCTGAAGGCGCTGCAACTGGCGCAGGCGGCCGAAGTGTCGTGGCGCGAGCGGCGCATCGTCGAGTTGTAAAACTTGTGAGGCGCCCTGCGGCTGGTGCATGATGGCTGTTTTCAAGCAGGACACCAGCATGAGCGACTTGCCGCAGGAACCCGCCCCCTCCACCCGCCGCAAGCGCTCGGCGCGCTTCAGCGACATCGCCGCCGAAGCCGGCGTGAGCGAGACCACGGTCAACCGCGTGCTCAACGAGCGCGGGAGCGTCTCGGCCGCGACCCGCGCGCGCGTGGTGGCCGCCGCCCGGCGCCTGGGCGTACCGCGACTGCTGCCGGAGCCGCGGCGCGGCCTGACCCGCTTCGACGTGATCCTGGCCGGCAGCGGCACGCCGTACTTCCAGCGCCTCAACCTGGCGTTCCAGCGCGCCATGCACATGCTGGACAAAAAAGTGGTGATCCACCGCACCCTGGTGGCCGAGGGCGATGGCCAGGACGAGCGCATCGCACGCGCCATCCTCAGCCCACGCCAGAAGCGCCATGGCCTGATCGTTGCCGTGCATGACAGCATCACCGTGCGCGCCGCGCTGCGCCAGGTGATTCATACGGGGGTGCCGGTGGTGACCCTGATGAGCGATATTGCCGACGTGCCGCGCCTGCATTACGCCGGCATCGACAATTACCGCGCCGGCCGCACGGCCGGCCATTTCCTGGGACGCGCCTTGCCGGCCCAGGGCCGCATCCTGTTGATCAGCAATGCGCTGCAATATCAGGCACATGCCGAGCGCATTCATGGCGTGCAGGAAGTGCTGGCCGAGCGCTACCCGGGCCTGCTGTGCGGCGAGGTGCGCCAATGCCACGACCAGCCCGACCGCTGCCACGTCGCCGTCGCGCGCGCCGTCAAGGCCTGGCCCGACCTGGTCGGCATCTACAACAGCGGCGCCGGTTCGGCCGGCATCGTGACGGCGCTGCGCCAGGCCGGCAAGGCCGGACACATCCTGCTTGCCGGCCACGAGTTGTCGGCCGAGCACCGCTTGTATCTGGAGCAGGGCGAGATGGAACTGGTGATCGACCAGGATCCGGACTGGCAAACGGCATCGAGCCTGCAGCATCTGCTGCATGCCTGCGGCCGGCTCGATGAACCACCCTCGAGCGCGCCAAATGAATTTCGCCTGTTCTGCCGCGAGAATATCGGCGCAGGCGACTACCTGCCGCCTTGAGCGCGGCGCAAGAAATCAGATATTTTCTGGCGTAAACAACAAAGGATCGACCACGCAGCGGCGTGGCCCCGTGCCGCTGTCGAGCGCATCGCACATGGCGGCGACAAGGCCGCCGGCGATCGCGTCGCGCGGATGCGAAATGACCATCGCCACATGGCCGTCGGCCAGGGCGGCGCGGGTCAATGGCGTCAGGTCATGGCAGACGGTGACGAAATCATATTCAGGCCCCAGCGCACGCAAGCCGTCGAGCACGCCTTCGATGCCGCCGCCGGCCAGGTAAAAGCCCGTCAGGTCGGGGTGGCGGTGCAGCAATTCATGAATGGTTTCCTCGGCCAGGTGGCGGTCTTCCAGGCTGATCAGGGTGTCGAGCAAATCGATGTCGAATTCGAGTTCGTGCTGCTGGAAATAAGTGCGGAAACTGGTTTCGCATTCCTCCTGGCAGGCATAGCGGTGCGAGCCGACCATCACGGCCACCTTGGCCGGACGCCGCCCCAGATGCGCGATCGCCCACGCCGCGCTGCGGCCCACCTTGACATTGTCTACTCCGGCGTGGCCGGCCAGGCCGGTGGCACTCAGGTCGGACACCAGCGAAAACACGGGATAACCCTCCGCCGCCAGCTCCTCGACGGCGGCGCAGATGACCGGATGCTCGGTCGCGACCAATGCCAGTGCATTGACGCTGCCGGCCATCGCGCGCAGCTGCGCCACCACCCGCCGTGGCGTCAAGTCATCCATGTACTCGACCTGCACACTGTGCACGCCGCCAGCCTCCCTGCCAGCCTGCTGCAGCGCCTGCGCCATCAGTTGGAAAAATTCACTGCCGCTTTTTTGCAGCAAAAAACCCAGCCGGTGCTTGCCACCGCCCTCGTCCAGGCGCTTGCGTATCAGCCCGGCGCCGCGATAGCCGAGCGCCTCGGCCGCCTGCATTACGCGCAGCGCCGTGGCCGGACGCACTTGCGCGCGCCGGTTGATGACGCGGTCGACCGTGGCGACGCCGACGCCGGCGGCGCGGGCAACATCGGCAATCGTGGATGGTGCTGTTTTCATGGAGATGCCTGCTGAAGATGGTTGATAGATTCTATCATTGGCGGGCGCGCCAGCATGATGGTTTTGAGACCAGCTCGAGGCTGGCGCCCCGCAGCCACCCGCCAATCACTACCATGATCCTGGTTTATCACACACAGGAGAGCGACATGGCACATGCGGGAAAATGGAAAGACTATCGGCTGAACGCGGCCAACAGCGAGCAGGCGGAAAAGCGGGGACTGGTATCGGCGCACTGGTTCCGCTGCGAGGTGCCACGTGCGCAGATGAAACAGCTGATGCAGCGCAGCGACGCCCAGGGCTTGCGCCACATGGCGATCTGGCTGGCCTTGTTGACGGCCAGCGGCGTGGCGGCCTGGCACAGCCACGGGAGCTGGTGGTGTCTGCCGGCCTTCTTTCTGTACGGCACATTGTATTCGGTCAGCGACCATTGCGCCCATGAACTGTCGCATGGCACGCCGTTCAAGACGCCCTGGCTGAACAATGTTTTTTACCAGCTGGCGTCCTTCATGACCCTTCACGAATCGGTGTACTGGCGCTGGAGCCATGCGCGCCACCATACCGATACCATTATCGTCGGGCGCGACCGCGAAATCGCATTTCCGCGCCCGGCCAGGCCGCTGGCGATCCTCTTCGACGCTTTTTTCCTGCCGGGCGGCCTGCAGGAAATCGCACGCACCGTGCGCCATGCCATGGGCAGCCTGAGCGAGGAAACGCGCAGCTTTATTCCTGATTCGGAAATACGCAAGCTGGTCTGGAGCAGCCGCATCTATACCTTGCTGTTTGCTGGCCTGATCGCCTGGTGCGTATTGGCACAGAGCATCTTGCCGGCGCTGTTCATCGTGTTGCCGCGCTTTTACGGCGCCCTGCTGCCGCTGCTGTTCAACATGACGCAGCACACGGGCCTGGCCGAAGATGTGCTCGACCATCGCCTGAACACCCGCACCATGTATTTGAATCCGGTGTTCGAATTCCTGTACATGAAGATGAATTACCACTTGGAACACCACATGTTTCCGATGGTGCCCTTCCATGCGCTGCCGCGGCTGCACGCCGCCATCCGCGAGCAGTCGCCGCCCGCCTACGGTTCGCTGTGGGCGGCATACGCCGACATCGTGCCAGCCGTGCTGCGCCAGCGTGAAGAGCCCGGCCATGTGATTGCACGGGAAGCAAGCAGTGAGGTGTACTGTCAATAGCGGACACTCTTGTTTCAAGCCGCCCGTGGCTGTTTGCTGAATTTTTCAGCGAACAACGCGGGCGGAACATTGCCGAGGCGCGAATGGCGTCGCTGGCGGTTGTAAAAGCTTTCGATATATTCCTGTATTGCGGCTTTCGCGTCGGCCCGGGTC
>NZ_JAFCTQ010000018.1:9151-130312 GCF_049896105.1 Janthinobacterium sp. PSPC3-1
AGGCGCGAATGGCGTCGCTGGCGGTTGTAAAAGCTTTCGATATATTCCTGTATTGCGGCTTTCGCGTCGGCCCGGGTCGCGTAACGTTGATGGTGGATCAGTTCGTTTTTCAAGCTGCCCCAGAAGCTTTCCATGGGCGCGTTGTCATAGCAGTTCCCCCGGCGCGACATGGACGGCTTCATGCCGAACTGCGTCACCAGTTTTTGATAGTCATGGGCGCAGTACTGGGTGCCACGGTCGGAGTGGTGAATCAGGCCCGGCGCGGGGCGTTTGTTGCGCACGGCCTTCCACAGCGCCGTTGCCGTCAGCATTTGCGTCATGCGCTCGTCCATCGCGTAGCCCACCAGCTCGCAGGTGAACACGTCTTTGATGCCGGCCAGGTAAAGCCAGCCCTCGCCGGTGGCCACATAGGTGATGTCGGTCACCCAGGCTTCGTTCGGACGGGTCGGTGCAAAGGTCTGATTGAGCAGGTTGTCGGCCACCGGCAGGTCATGATTCGAGTTCGTGGTGGCCTTGAACTTGCGCTTCTGCTTGCAGCGCAGGGCGAGCTCGCGACGCAGGCGGACGATACGATCACGGCCGGCCGGAAAGCCTTGTGCCGTCAGTTCCGGCTGCATGCGCAGAGGGCCATAGGTCTGCCGGCTCTGCGCGTGCACGGCCTCGATGGCGACCTTCAGGCGTGCGTCGTCCTGCGCCCGCTGCGATGGTTTGCCGTTCGCCCAAGCGTAGAAACCGCTGCGCGAGACGCCAAAGACGCCAAAGACGCGGCACATGACGGTGACAGGAAATGCGAGTCGCAAGGTCTTCATGACCGCGTACTTGGCAGCGACTCCCGCGCAAAGTACGCTGCCGCTTTTTTTACGATATCGCGCTCCATGCGTGCCTCGGCAAGCTCTTTGCGCAGCTTGGTTACCTCAGCCTCAAGCTCCGGCACGGAGCGGCTACCAGGGGCCACTTTGGGCGACGTGCCGCGCCTTGCCGCACTGACCCAGTTGGCCAGCGTACCCTTGGGAATGGTGAGACGCAACGCGGCGTCTTCCAGCGTCAGGCCTTGTGTCAGGACCAGTTTTACCGCTTCTTCCCGAAGCTCCGGTGTGTATGTTGTTGAGCGTGTCATAAGTTCTCCAGTTGGTGAAGTTTACCAAACTAGAGTGTCCGAAAAAGTCAGGGTACCTCACAGTTCTCTGAGATACTGCTGTCGCGTTCGACGAGTGGTCGGACCGAGACGCGGAACACCGATCCGTGTCAGGATAGTCAGGTTCGACGGAGTTGTGGCAAACATAGATCTCAGTCCACCTTGGGGGTGAAATGAAACGATAGGCAGGATGCTTCGGCTTGCCGAGAATGAAGGTGCTGTACATGTCCTTTTCGCGCATAACGTGCACGGAGATTTTTATGTGGAGGATGGGTGCTGTACGTCGTGTGACATGCCTTCAACTGTAGCGCCCGAATTATTTTCTTACGCGCCTGACGGACATTGTTATGTGAGTAAGCAGCCGTCAAGTGCCGTTGAAGTTCGGCAGATGATCAAGGCCTTTGAGGTGCAGGATATAGGCTGCATTCGCTACAAAGGGAAAAATCGGCTTATTCAGATTAAGCTTGTTGCTTCCGGTGAAGGTGATCAATGCGATAGACTTGATCAAGATCTGAAGGTACTGATTAATGAGGTGAAGCGAGATCGATGGGACTGAAAAAATAATATTGGAACTTCACCAGTTCGCTTTACCGCAGATTTTTTCTCGATTTTCTCTTGTCCGGCCAGCAACTGATAGCACCAATGATACACATACTCATGGACTTCGATTTCTTGTAGCGATTTCCTACCTGCTGCGGTGAAATTTAGCCCTGACGCGACTTGATTTATTACGCATACGTAGTAGTATACTCCGCATGCGTAATAACTCTGACCTGCCTCCCGATACCCCTCCCGCCTGCCCCGCCGGCAAGCGCTCGCCTCGCCTGTTCAACCTGCTAAGCCAGGCGCGCCAGAATCTGTTCCGATCGGCCGATGCCGTGTTTACCAGCGAACTCGGCTATTCAGGCACGCAGGTGGTCGCGCTATTTGTACTGAAAAGCGAGGAAGGCTGCCAGCTGAAGGACCTGGGGCGGTTGTTGCAACTGAAGAATTCGGCCGTCACGGGCCTGGTGTCGCGCATGGAAGAGAACGGGCTGATCGTGCGTGGCCAGTCGGCGCTCGATGCGCGCGCGGGGGTCTTGCACTTGTCGCCCAAGGGCCATGAAGTGCTGGCGGCCGCCCTGCCCGTGCTCGACAGCCTCAATGCGCAGCTGAAACAGGGTTTCAGCGAACAGGAACTGGCCGTTGTCGCGCGTTTCCTGATCCATGCGGCGGGGCTGCGCTTCCAGCAAGACCATCCACTTTCGACCACCCCACAGGAGCAAGACCATGCAAGCAAATGAAATGACCGGCCTGGAACTGATGCAGGCTTTCGCCAAGGGACTGTTTCCACGCCCGGGGATCTCGAATGTGATGCCGATGGAAGTCGACACCATCGAGCACGGCCGCGTGGTGTTTACGGCCACGGCGAACCAGACCCACACCAACCCGATGGGCGGCGTGCATGGCGGGTTTGCCGCCACCGTGCTCGATACCGTCACTGGTTGCGCCACGCATACGGTGCTGCCGGCCGGTGAAAGTTATGGCACGACCGACCTGAATATCAAGATGTGCCGCCCGCTGCCGTTCGACCAGGCTTTGTATGCGGAAGGCAAGGTCATCAATGCGGGGCGTAACCTGGTCATTTCGGAAGGCACGATACGCGACGAGGCCGGCAAGATCTATGCGCATGCCACGGCCACCTGCATGATTTTCCGCCCGTCCTGACCGCCACCTCCGCGCCCGTGCGCCGGCGATGCCAGGCGCGCAGGGCCCGGTTGGCCGGCTCCGACACATGCCGGCTGACCAGCATGGCCACCACGGCCGACACCGCCAAGAACAGGGCCAGCCACGGCAAGCGCATGGCATGGCTCAGTTCTGCCTTGGTGAGAATGTTGCGCATCGCCGCCAGCACGATCACGTGAAACAGATACAGCTCATAGCTATGGCGTCCGGCCCAGCGCAGCGGCGCGCCCAGCTTACCCGTGGTCCAGCCCGGCTGCTGTTCGCCGTGGGCGCCCAGCACAATGCCGGCGGCGGCCAGCGCGATCGCCGTAAATCCGAACATTTCATGGCCGGCGATGCCGCGCAGATAAATCAGGGGCAGCGCGATGCCGCAGGCCACGCGCAATATCCGCCGCGCCTGTGGCGGCAAGGCAAGTTGCGGCGCCAGCAAGGCGCTCAAGCAGCCGATGGCGATCGCGTCGAAGCAGGCGAAATAGCCATACATGAAATACAGCTCATTGCCGGCGTGTGCGCCGCGATAAATCGGGCCGATCACGACCGCACCCAGGCAGACGACCACCACCAGCCAGGTGCGGCGCAGCAGCAAACAAAGCGGCGGCAGGCACAGGTAAAACATTTCCTCGACCGATAGCGACCAGTAGACGTTGAGGCAATAGTTGAAGTAGCCCTCGGACTGCATCAGCAGGTTATGCCAGAAGGTCAGAATCGACAAAATGGCAATGCCGAAATAGCTGGCCGGCAGAGGCGGATCGGCGTCGCCATTGTTAAAGTAGGGAACGTCCAGCACGCCCAGCACCACGATGATGGTGAGCGCAAGCAGCAGGCTGGGCAGGATGCGGGCGGCGCGCATCACATAAAAGCTGCGCACGTTGATGCCGCGCAGGCTGCCCCAGCGCTTGAGGATGCCGCTGGTAATCAGGTAGCCGGAAATGACAAAGAAGATCGTCACGCCATAGTTGCCGTTAAAGGCGATTGCCTTGATGGCGTCGCGGCCCACCAGGTCGCCCAATGGACTGTTTACCAGGCCAAAGGCCAGGGTGAAATGCAGGACCAGCACGCAGGCGATGGCCACGCCGCGCAGGAAATCGATGCGCGCGTTGCGCGTACCCGGATTGTGATCATTCATGCGCTGTGCACCTTGCGATGGTGAAATGTGCACGGAGTATGTGACATATGTCACATGACTGTCAATCCCCGGATTTCTGCCTGGCGGCCGTTTTTTTGCGCAGCAGGCTGCCGGCTGCATTGCTGTCGAAGCGGCCCGCCTCTTCTATATAGCCATGGACCGTGCCGTCATGGCGCCAGCCGCCCTGGCGCTTGATGGCCTGGAAGTCGGCGCCGGCGCGGTGCGCGCTGGTGGCCATGCCGCGCCGCAGGCTGTGGCTGGACAGTTCCGGCACATAATCGAGTCCCGCCAGCCGGGCGCAGCCCTCCAGTATCGTGTTGATGCTGCCCGCATGCAGTGGTTTGTCGGCGATATGGCCCCACTGATTGACGGTGCGCAGCAGCGGCCCGGAGGCAATGGCGGCCGCCGCCAGCCAGTTTTTCAATGCCGTGGCCGGGCAGCAGATGCCTTCCCCATACGGCACCGCCTTGACGATGCCCTCGCCCGACTGATCCGTTTTCGAGCGCGGCAGGGTGATCACCATGCCTTGCGGCTCCCAGCTGACATCCTCCACGCGCAAGGCCACCAGCTCGCTGCGGCGGAAACCGCCGAAAAATCCCAGCTGCAGCAAGGCGCTGTCGCGCAGCGCTTTTACCGTGCCCTGTTCATGCAGGCGCGCGACGATGAGTTCCAAGTCTTCCAACGGCAGCGCCTTGGCCTTTTTTTTCGGCTTGCCGTGCAGGCGCGCGATGCCGGCCAGGGTCTTGCGCACGGTGGGCGTCGACGCGGCGTCAAAAAAGCCCTGGTAGGCATGCCATTGCGACAGCGCCGTCAAGCGCAAGGCCAGGGTGCGCGCGTTCAAGGTATCCGCGTGGGCCAGCAGATAACGGATCACGGCCGATTCATCGGCCGGCAGCGCCCCGCCCCAGGCTTGAAAGTGGCGGATGGCCGAGCGGTAGGCGCGGCGCGTGTTGTCGGCGGTGGCGGCCGCCAGGAAAGCCTGGTGGCGCGCGGCCAGTTCGGCATCGACCAGGGCGCCATGTACTGGCGCCACGGCCAGCCTGGTGGCGGCGGGCGATTTTTTCAGGGGGTGCTGGGCCATGGAATGCGGGAAAACAGGGATTTGTACTGGGCAAAACGCAGGATACCACGCAAACCGCGCTTCTAACCCACGATAAGCGATCTTATCGCGACTTATTTTTCTTCATTTTTCTGAAAATTTATATCGTAATATTATGGTGTATTACGTATCATGTAATACGTTACTAAATTTCGCTCATAGGTGGTTTTATGGCTCGCGCCGGCATTTTGTACTCCGATGTTATGAAAGCAGCCCAAATCGTGGCCGCCGATGGGCGCAATCCCACGGTCGACAATGTGCGCGAGGCGCTGGGCAGCACGGGCAGCAAGAGCACCATCGCGCCCCTGCTCAAGCGGTGGAAGGAGGAGTTCCAGGGGCCCGGCGCCGTGAAAACGGAGGCAGGACTGCCGGCCGAGCTGATGGAGGCGATGCGCGACGTGTATCACAAGCAGCAGCGCGACGTGGCGCAGCAACTGGAGCTTGCCATGCAGGAAAGCCGCATCGAGCTCGATGCGGCGCTGGAAAAACTGAAGAAAACCGAGGCGGAACGCCTCAAATTGACGGAAGTGCGCACCGCCCTGACGCAGGAGCTGCGCGCCACCCAGCAGGCCCTGGCCCAGCTGAAGGAGGAACACCATTTTCGCGCCGTCACCCTGGCCAGCCTGCACAGCGACAATGCGGGATTGACGCAGCGCCTGGCCGACCGGGGCGAGGAAATCGCCGCACTGAACCGGCAGCTGGCGCAGGTACGTTCGCAGTTCGACCATTACCAGGAAGCATCGGCAGCCCAGCGCAGCGAGGAACGGCAAACGCAGCAACAGCAGCTGAGCCGGCTGGAGCAGGAGAACGCCCAGCTGCAGCAGCGCTTGCAAGGCCAGCAGGCGACCCTGGTGCAGCAGGACATGCGCCTGGCCCAGCTGCAGGCGGAGCAACAGCGCCTGGAGCAAAGCGCGGCGGCGGACCGCGAGGCCCTGGCCACCGTGCGCCCCGAGCGCGACCAGTTCGAATATCAGTACGGGCAGGCGGCGGCTTCGGCCGACGCCCTGCTGGCCAAGCTGGAAGCGGTCATGCTGGCGCTCAATGAATCAAAAGTGGCGCTGGCCACGCAGGACCGGCAACTGGCCATGCTGGCCGACAAGACCGAAGCGGGCTTGCAGCGCACGCGGCAGTTGGAACAGGAACGCGACACCCTGCTGCGCGAGCACGCCGGCATGGCGGCGCGGCTGGCGCTGCAGGAAGAACGGCAGACACCAAAGAAATAGTCAACAAAGCACTACCAGAACTTCCACCACGGCCGCGCTGCCAGCACCACCTCGGTGCCATGTGGTTCGACACGCGGTCCCGGTCCCGGTTCCGGCAAGGCTGGCGGCCAGCCTTCGGCGCTGATCGCCGTGCCGACCAGCACGTGGGCGTTGTAGCGCTGCGGCGCGGCGGGATAAGGAAGACCGGCCAGGCTGGCCAGCACCGGGCCGATCATCAAGGTGCCGCTGGCGCAGGCCGTATCGAGCTCCAGCAGGGCCGCCAGCATATCCTGCCGCAGCTGCCCTTCCTCGTCCATCATGTCGAGCTCTTCAGTGCGCACCAGCACATGGCTGTAGCTTTCGCGGGCGATGCGCGCCTGCCATTCCAGGTACAAGCCGTGCCGCTCTTCGCCCAGGGCGCGCCGCAGTACGGCCGAGCGCGCTTTCAGCCGGGCCAGGCCCTCGTCGCGCGCGCAAGCCAGGAAGGCGTAGTCGCGCGCAATATCGAGCATGCCCTCCTGGCCCGGTGCCAGGTGCACATCCTGCGGCGCAAACAGGCATAGCCAGAACAGCGGGATGCAGTAGGCCGCCTCGTATTCCGTGCCGGACTCGTCGCCAAAGGCCGGCCAATCCGTTTCCTGCGGCGGTGTGGAGAAATGCGTACAGCACAGATAAACACGGTTCGACATGGAACGGGGTCCTGACACGAAGTGAACAAGCTGGCAGCCGGGGGCATGCCCATTCTGCCATCAACTCCCGCCTTCTTCACGCGAAATTCACCAGACGCCGGCATAGTAGAGAGAATTGACAGAAGCCTGAAGTTACCAGGAAGATCATTCTTGCTTTATGATCTTTGTTGTCACTTTTTATAGCCATTTTTACGGAGCCGTTCATGACCTTGCCCTTGTCCCTGCCCCTGCGTGCGCTGGCCGCCGCCATGCTGCCCTTGACCTGCGCGCTGGCCGGCGCCGCGCCCACGCTCGATGCCGCCGTACGCGAGCGCGCCGAGGCCCTGACGCGCGGCGGCCAGCACGCCGGCATCGTGATCGCCGTGATCGAGGGCAAGGATAGCGCGGTGTACGGTTTTGGCCGTGGCAAGCAGGATGCCTTGCCCGATGTCGATACCGTGTACGAGATCGGTTCCGTCACCAAGACCATGACCGGCTTGCTGCTGGCGCAGGCGGTGGTGGCGGGCAAGGTCACGCTGGCCCAGCCGGTGGCCGAGCTGTTGCCCGGCTATGCCATGCCTGGAACAAAGGACCGCGCCATCACCTTGCGCGACCTGGCCACCCATTACTCGGGCCTGCCGCGCTTGCCCGGCAACCTGGCGCCGGCCGACGTCAATGATCCGTATGCCGACTATGGCGACCCGCAATTGCGCGCCTTCCTGGCCGGCCACGTGATGGCGCGCGCATCGGGCGCCGCGTTTGAATATTCCAACCTGGGCTATGGCCTGCTGGGCACGGCGCTGGCGGCCAAGGCCGGCCAGTCTTACGAAACCCTGCTGCAAACACAGATTGCCGGCCCGCTGGGAATGCGTTCGACCTCGAGCGTGATGTCACCGGCCCTGCGCGCGCGGCTGGCGCCCGGCCACCTGGCCGACGGCAAGCCGGCGCAGCACTGGCAGTTCCAGGCGATCGCCGGCGCCGGCGCGGTGCTGTCGACGCCGCGCGACATGGTGGCCTATGTGCAATCGTTCATGCTCAAGCCGGACGCGGCCCACGTGCTGGCCGTGCAGCCGCAGCGCGATATCAGCGGCGGCAAGCAGATCGGCCTGGCCTGGATACGCGACCAGGCCAAGGGCCAGCCATTTGTATGGCATAACGGCCAGACCGGCGGCTATGCCAGCTTTGCCGGTTTTACGCAGGATGGCCGGCGCGGCGTGGTGGTGTTGAGCAATACCTCGACCACCGTCGATGCGCTGGGCGTGGCCAGCCTGGTGCCGGGCACCCTGCCGCCGCTGGCCGCCGCGCCAACGCAGCGCCAGGAAGTCGCCATCGTGCCGGCAGCGCTGGCGGAGTATGTGGGCAGCTACGCGCTGGCGCCGAATTTCGTGCTGACGGTGCGCCAGGGACCGCAGGGCTTGCTGGTGGGCGCCACCGGCCAGCAGGAAGCGCCCGTGTTTGCCAGCGGCAAGGATGCCTTCTTCTATAAAGTGGTTGACGCGCAACTGGTGTTCCAGCGCGATACCAAGGGCGCCATTACCGGCCTGGTGCTGCACCAGAACGGCCAGGCGATACCGGGCCAGCGCAAGGAGTAAGCGGCAAGCCCTCGGCAATCAGCCGCAGGACGGCAGGACGATATGCCTGTCTTTTTCGATGGCGCGTACTTTCAACGCCTGCGCAAAGTGCGCGCCGCTGAACTGGTTGAAACAGGCGCCCACCAGCATGACCGGTATGCCCCAGGAAAAGGCGCTGAATGCCGGCCAGGCCGACTTCATGAGCAGGCCGGCGATCATGCAGGCAATCAAGGTGATCCAGACGGCGGCGGTCCAGCTGGCAGGCACCCCGGGAAGCATGATTTCTGGCTGGATCTTCATTTTTCGCACCACCTTGTCCCAGTTGACGCTGCCGTCCCTGGGTTGGAAGTGCTGCTCGAATGCGGGCGCGGCCATGTCCGCCCAGCGCCGGTGTACGGTGAGCCAGCCGAACACCAGGTTGTACAGAAGGATGGCGGCGAAGATGGCTGCCAGGACTACTTTTGACCACACTTCCATCGGGCTGAGCCAGAAGACGGGCAGTATCAGGGACAGCAGGAAGAACGCCAGGGTAAAACCCATCAACCCGTTGAACACCAGCTGAAACAGCAGCCTGGTGCGGGCCTTGGGGAACACCAGGCACTGGCACAGGAAGAGTGCCAGGCCGACCGGCAGCCAGCACCAGAAAAAATTCCACCCCAGTTCGTCATTGCCATGGGCCATTTTTCGCGTCATGGCGCTGCCACCGGCCGTGCCGAACAGCAAGATAAACAAGGAGACAAACAGATAATGGAGGGTGACTTTGCTCATCGATACTACCCGCGGGCCGGCCTGGCCATGAATTGCTCCACCCGTTCCACAAATTCGGCCTTGCTGCGCGTGCGAAATTCGCCGAGAAAGACCTCGCTGCCCTTGACCGCCTTGCCCTGCCGGTCGTATTGCACCTTGTAACACTCCAGCACGAACTCGCCTTCCGGGTCGTCTTCCGGCTCGAAATGCGAATTGAAGCAGTCGCCGCTGTCGCGGTGATGGCCCCACAGCAGCAGCGCGCTGCTGAACCACTGCATGGTGTGCGGACCCGGCTCGACCTCGAACAGGGTGTTGACCGTGATGGTCCAGCCGCCCGGTACGCGCAGCGGCTGCAAGGAGTAGGGAAAATCGCTCATGGTGATGGTTTGGGGCGGCGCGCTTCGTAAAACGCCAGGAAGTCCGCGGCCGGCAGCGCCCTGGCATACAGCCAGCCCTGGCCGAATTCCACCTGGCGCGCGGCCAGGTAGTCGGCTTGCTCCTGGGTTTCGATGCCTTCGGCGACGATCAGCAGCTTGAGGCCGCGCGCCATGGCGATAATATGCGGCGTGACGCTGCTGGTGGCGGCGTCCGTGGCGATGGTATCGACAAAGGCCTTGTCGATTTTCAGGGCGTCCAGCGGCAGGCTTTGCAGGCTGGCCAGGCTAGAGTAGCCGGTGCCGAAGTCGTCGATGGCCACCGCATGGCCGCGCGCGCGGGCTTTTTCCAGGGTGGCGCGGGCCGCGTTGGCGTTGATGAAGCCCCGTTCGGTCGCTTCCAGCCAGATCTGCTGCGCTTCGATGCCGGTACCGGCCAGGGCGCGTTCGAGCACGTCCAGCACCCGGCCCGTTTCGATATCGCTGGCGCACAGGTTGATGGCGACATGCAGCGCACGGTCGGCCACCAGCGCATCCTTCAGGTCGGCGATCACGCAGGCGATGACCTCGTCGGTAATCGGCAGTATCAGGCCGCTTTCTTCGGCCACCGGAATGAACAGGTCGGGCCGTATCATGCTGCCGTCCGGCCGCTGCCAGCGTATCAGCGCTTCGGCGCCCACGCAAACGCCCGTGTCCAGCGCGATAATCGGCTGGTAGTGGACGAAAAATTCGCGCCGCTCCAGGGCGATCGTCAGTTCGCCCAGCAGGGACAGCCGACGGCGCGACAGCCAGACGACCAGGCCGACGATAAACGCCGCCATCAACAGGCCGACCGGCAGCAGCACCGCCAGTTCGCTCCTCAGCCGCGCTTCCAGCGTGCCGCGCGGCGCCGTCATGACGGCAATCAGGCCGCCGCGTGCCACCACCGCGTGCAGCTTGCCGTCCCTGGCCTGGCCGCCGGCCAGCAAGCTGGCGACGACGGCCATGTCCGGCTGGTGCAAGACGCCCAGCACGCCACCGTGCGCCAGCGCCACGGCCATTTGTATGTTCTGTTCGACGATCACGTCGGCAAAGCGCACCGGCGCGACCAGCGCCTTGTGCCGGCCCAGCGCCAGGCCCACCATGCGCTCGCCGCCCGACACGGCCGGCCGCAGGTCGAAATCGACGCCGATGCCATTGTCCAGCACGAAGTCGGCCGGCGTGATTTTGACCGGCGTGGCCTGCATGCCGCTGGCGCTGCACTTGAGCATGCCCTGCTCCACATAGCCGATATCGTCGACGCTGCGGGTGGTAATCGTGGTCTGGCGCAGCGCCTCGATATGCGCGGCCGAACAGGGCGTCACGGCCAGCGGTTCGAAGCGGCGCAAGGCGGCGCCGGCCGAGTCCAGGGTGCGCTGGGCCCGTTCGAGCGCGTAGTTGGCCAGCACGCGCAGGCGCGCCTCCTCGCCCTGCACGGCGCGCGCCAGCGACAGCTGATAAGCGACGGCCAGCGGCACGGCCACGCCGACCAGGGCCGCCAGCACGCTGGTGATCAAGATGCGTTTCCTGCGCATGCGCCTCCTGCAGAATCAGTTTGAAAGTTGGATGAATGCCATGTATTTCTTGGTGGCATCATATTACAGTCCTGCCCGGCGCACGCCCTACTCGTCAAACAGTTACATTTTTTGCCGCCGGCCGGGCCAATGCAAACACCAGCCCCGCAGCCAGTACCGCCAATATCGCCGCCAGCCTCAGCACGCCGGCAAAACCTTCCATAAAGGCCTGCCGCGCCGCTTCCACTGCCACCTCGCGCACGGCTGGTGGCAACTGGCCGAAAGCCTCAGCCGCATTGCCGGCCACGATGCGCCCCACCATCTCGGGCGAGGCATGCAGGCCATGCAGCCAGGCCAGCCGCTCGAAGGCGGCGCCCGTGCGCTGGGCCAGCACGGCGCCCAGGCCGCCGACGGCCAGCACGATGCCCGTGAAGCGCGTGGTGGTGCTGATGCCCGAACCCATGCCGCTGCGCTCGCGCGGAATGCCGGCCAGGATGGCTTTCTGCGTCGTGCCATTGAGCAGGCCGGCACCCATGCCTGTGACCACCATGCCTAGCGCCACCCAGCCATACGACAGGCTGGCGGCCGCCACCGCGCTGGCCGCATTGCCGCCGGCGACGATCAGCAGCCCCGTCACCAGCATGCCGCGGTCATGCAGCCAGCGGCCAAGCAGCGGCGCCAGGCGCGAGGCCACCACCATGGCGACGGCGAACGGCAGCATGGCGCAGCCGGCCAGCACGGCCGAATAGCCGAAGGCGTTCTGCAGGTACAACGGCAAAAACGTCATCATCACCTGGGCCGACACGGCGTAACCGAGCATGCCCAGCACGGCGCCGACAAACACGCGCCGGCCAAACAGCGACAGGTCGACCATCGGCGCGCGCACCTTTTGCTCCGCCACCAGGAAAGCGGCCAGCAGCAGCGCGCCCAGCGCAAAGCGGATTATCGTGGCGGTGCTGGACCATCCCGCCACGCCGGCATCGATCAGGCCCCAGATCAGGCAGAACAGGCCGGCCGAAAACAGCAAGGCACCGAGCGGGTCAAACCTGGCGCTGGCGCGATTCCGCGACTCCGTCACGTGTCTAGACACCAGCAGCATCAGGATGGCCACCACCGGCAGGTTCAGGTAGAAAATCCAGCGCCACCCCAGGGCGCTGGTCAGCAGGCCGCCCAGCAGCGGCGCCACCGTCATCGCCACGCCCATGGCCGCGCCCCAGATGGACCAGGCGCGCGCCCGTTCGGCTTCGCCCTGGAAAGTGTGGCTGATCACGGCCAGCGCCGAGGTCAACAGCAAGGCGGCGCCGATGCCCTTGGCGGCGCGCGCCAGGTTCAGCACGAACGGCGTCCAGGCGGCGCCGCACAGCAAGGAGGCCAGCGCGAACAGCAGCAGGCCGCACAGCATCACGCGGCGCCGGCCCAGGCGGTCGGCGATGCTGCCGGCCGGCAGCAAACAGGAGGCAAACGCCAGCATGTAGGCACTGACCACCCACTCGACGTCGGCAAAGCTGGCACCCAGGCTACGGGCGATGGCGGGCAGCGAGACGGCCACCACATTGGTGTCGAGCATGATCAGCGCACAGACGGCGGAACAGGTGTACAGGGTGTGGTCGGCAGGTTTCATGGCGCCAGTGTAGACGGCCCATGCTTATTTATTGTTATAAGACGCAAGGCTTATAATTTCCGAATGGTGAATACTGAAAAACAACTGGAACTGCGTCACTACCGCTGCGTGGTGGCGGTCGCGCACAGCCTGCACTTTGCCCGCGCGGCGGCGGAGCTCGGCATTTCGCCGCCGGCCCTGAGCAAGCAGATACAGGAAGCGGAACGCCTGCTGGGCACGCGGCTGTTTCAGCGCAGCAAGCGTGCGGTGGCGATCACCAGCGCCGGGGCGCTGTTCGTGGCCGAGGCGCAGCGTGCCCTGGAGCAGCTGGCGCAGGCGCAGGAGGTGGCGCGGCGCGCGGGACGGGGCGAGCTGGGGCGGCTGGAGATCGGCTATGTGGGCTCGGCCGTCTATTCGGGCGTGCTGCAGCGGGCGTTTGCCCGCTTTCGCGCCTCGCACCCGGGCGTGACCCTGCAGTCGCGCGAAGTGGCGATGGAGCTGCTGCCCGCCATGCTGGAACGAGGCGAACTGGATTTTGCATTCGTGCGCCCGCCGATGCGCTACCCGGAGGGCGTGGATAGCGTGGTGCTGCTGCGCGACCGTTTCGTGCTGGCCGTGCCCGAACACAGCGAGCTGGCCGGTGGCACCGGTGTGGTGGCGCCGCAGGCGCTGGCGCAACTGCCCTTGATCGTGCCGGAACAGGAATGGGGAACGCTGGAAACGGCGCGGCGTGGCGGCTTTGCGCCGCTGGTGGCGTCGCGCCCGGGCAGCCTGCTGTCGGTCCTGGCGCAAGTGTCGCTGGGGGCCGGCTGCGCCATCGTGCCGCAGGCGGTGCTGACCGGCATCACCCTGCCTGGCGTGTGCTACCGGGAACTGGCGGGAGCGCCGATCGCATCGGAAATCGCGGTGGCGTTTCGTCGCCACGAGCAAAATAGGGCCGCGCGCGCCTGGATCGCCCAGTTGCGCGCGGCGGCAGTGCCGTGAACACTCAGTGGACCATTATGGATCCAGTTCGGGCGGCGGCCGGCGCAGCGCCATATGTTCCCATATCGCCACCAGGACCAGCACGCCGGTGGTGATGCAAGCCAGGATCAACGGTGTATACAAGCGGCCGAACGCCATCGGGATCAGGGCCATGATGATCAGGATGCCCAGCACATGCGACATCGGCGGACTGCTGCGCTCGCTGCTGACCCATTTGAACAAAGCATTTCCCAGCAGATACAGGATCGGTCCGCCCAGCATGGCGCAGATGCCGGCAAAGCTGGTTTCGTCGGCATGCAGCAGCGACAGTTCGTCGGCCACGGCGCTGACGATGATGCCGCCGATAATCAGCATGTGAATATACGTGTAGGCGCGGCGCGCGATGCGGCCCGGGTCTTTCGAGGCGGCGATATGGGTATGGCCCAGCTCGGCGCCCTTGTCGAAATACAACCACCACATGGCGATGCTGCCCAGCAAGGCCGACATAAAACCGGCCCAGTTGGCGGCGGTCCATGCCAGGCCCGCAAAATTGGCGCCCGTCACCAGCAAGGACTCGCCCAGGGCGATGATGACGAACAGGCCGCAGCGTTCGGACATATGGTTGCCGTCGATATCCCAGTCGCCGGTCGAGGAGCCGCCCAGGCCCGGCACATTGAACAGCAGCCACGGTCCGGCCAGGTCGATCAGCAGCGCCGCGGCCCACCAGTAAATGCGCACGGAGGGGTCGGCGGCGCCGCCGATCAGCCAGAACACGCCGGCAAACGCGGCCCACAGCGCGATGCGCTGGAAATTGCGGCGCCGCGCCAGGTCTTCATGGCGCACGGCCCACAGCGCGAACAGCGGCCGGCCCACCTGCATCGCCACATAGGCGCCGGCAAAACCGAGGCCGCGCGTGCCGAACGCTTCGGGGATCGAGGCCGACATGAGCAGGCCGCCCAGCATCAGCACGAACAGGCTGATGCGTACCGGCATGCGCTCGGGGTCGAGCCAGTTGGTGATCCACGAGGTATAGATCCAGACCCACCAGACCGCCATCAGCAGCAAGGCCGTTTGCAGCCAGCCCATGGCGCTCAGGTGTTCCAGCAGCGCATGCGACAGCTGGGTCACGGCAAACACGAAGACCAGGTCGAAAAACAATTCAATCATGCCGACCTTGCCGCTATCCGCCCTGCCCCGCGTGCGCAGCAGCGATGTTTTCAATTCCATCAGTTTCTTTCTATTATTAAAATTTCACAGGTGTCGGCAAAGGCTGGCCCGCGAAATGCGCCTGCAGGTTGTCGACCACCAGCTGGCCCATCGCGTGGCGGGTTTCCACCGTCAGGCTGCCCACATGGGGCGTCAGCACCACATTCGGCAAGGCGCGCAAGGCGGCCGGCACGCGCGGCTCGTCGGCAAACACGTCCAGGCCGGCCGCGCCCAGGCGGCCGTCGGCCAGCGCGTCCATCATCGCTTCCTCATCGATCAGCGCGCCGCGCGCGATATTGACCAGCGTGCCTTGCGGCCCCAGCGCGGCCAGCACTTCGGCGTTGACGGCGTGGCGGGTGGCCGGCGTGCCGGGCGCGCAAACGATCAGATAATCGCTTTCACGGGCCAGGGCCAGCAGCGAGCCGGCCAGCGGCGCGCTCACGCCAGGTTTGGCGCGCGGCTGGTAGTAGCGCACCTGCACGCCAAACGCGGCCAGGCGCAGCGCGATGGCCTGGCCGATCTGGCCGAAGCCGAAAATGCCGGCCGTCTTGCCGCGCAGGCTGAAGGCCGGCTTGACCGTTTCGCGCCGTTCCCAGGCGCCGTCGCGCACGAAGCGGTCGAGCAGCACGATATGGCGGACGCTGGCCAGCAGCAGGCCCAGCGCCACGTCGGCCACGTCGTCGGTCAGCACGTTCGGCGTGGTGGTGACGGCAATGCCGCGCGCGCGGGCCGCGTCCAGGTCGACGCCATCGAGGCCCACGCCATTGACGGCGATGATTTCCAGCGCAGGCAAGGCCGCCATGTCGGCCGCCTTCAGGCCCAACGCGCCGGTGGTGACGACGGCGCGGATGCGGCTGGCGCGTTCCCGCAGCCAGGCGGCGCGCTGTTCGGGCGCCACCTGCCAGGCATGGTGGCAGGTGTACTGGCGTTCCAGTTGTTCATTGACGGCGGCGGAGGGGCTGGTGGCGAGTATCAGTATGTCGGGGAGCATGGGTGTCCTGGGTTGGGTCGGTGTCATAGCCAGACGCAACTTAGCATATTTGACGCCCACCCGGGGCTGGCCGCCCCTAAAACCCTGCCGTCATCAAGGTCGGGCCAGTCCTATGGACAGGAGACTTTTTTCACCTTGCCGGCGGTATTGAAGGGGTCGGCACCGCCCAGCGGATTGGCCTGCATGGCGTAGCAGGCGCTACCGGTGGCCGTCACCACGCGCGTGGCGGGCCGGCAGTCGGCAGTCAGATAGTCCTCTATCCTGATCGGCGGTCCGCCGCGCCAGGCGCTGGCCACCATTTTCTGGAACTTGCTTTCGCCGGACAGTTCCGGCGCCGCCAGCCACGGCTTGTCTTTCTTCAGTTCGACGCGCAGGGTCTTGTCGATGCCGCCGGCGGCGAGCACGGCGCGGGTGCGCAGATCGACGGCCGGGGCCGCTGGCGCGCTATCGGGAACGATGGCCTCCCTAGCGATGGCCTCCGGCAAGGCAGTGATCGCCTCGCTCGGCGCTGCGGGAACGGTGATGGTGGCTGGCGGTAATGATCTGGCCCTGCGTGGCGGCGCCGTGACCGGCATGGGCACGATCATCGGCAGCGCGCGCGGCATCGGCCTGGGCGGAATCAGGGTCATGAAAGCCACTTCCGTATAGTGCTGGAGCTGCCTGGCCGGCAACAGCAACAAGTACAGGCCCAGGCCGTGCATGGCCAGGATCAGCGCCACGGCGGCGCTTTTCAGGCTGATGCGGCGAGCGGGAAAGGCAAGAACGGTGAATGGCGACGGCATGCGGGGTCCTCGAAGCGCCGGGGCGCGGTCCGCCATTCTAGGCATACTTTCTCAAGTGCATTAAAAATTCAACAAGGTACCGTCTGGCGCTACTTTTTCCGGCAAATCCTGCCTCCTTGTGGCGCCGGTGTTGCTTATATCTCTGTACTTTTTGACCAAAGACCGAACAATTCTGATCATCTTTCACACAATGTCACTGACTTGCATATAATGATAATCATTCTCATTAACATTCAGACAACCGCCGCCATGCCTACTTTCCGCCTCGCCCCCACCCCTATCGCCCTGGCCGTATTCCTGCTGGCCAGTTCCGTCGTCCAGGCACAAACGTCGAATACTCCCGGCGATGCGCAGACCATGCCGAGCGTGGTCGTCAGCGCGTCGGCCGACGCCTCGGCCGAGGGCCTGTCGCGCGCGTATGCGGGTGGCCAGGTGGCGCGCGGCGGGCGCATGGGCATCCTCGGCTCGGTGGACATGATGGACTCGCCGTTCGGCGCCACCAGCTACACCCAGCAATTCATTTCCGACCAGCAGGCGCGCAGCGTGGGCGACTTACTGCAAAGCGACCCGGCCGTGCGCATGTCGCGTGGCTTCGGCAACTTCCAGGAAGTGTATATGATCCGCGGTTTCGCGCTGGACTCGGACGACGTGGCGTATAACGGCCTGTACGGCGTGCTGCCACGCCAGTACGTCTCGCCGGAATTGCTGGAGCGGGTGGAAGTATTTCGTGGCGCCAGCGCTTTCCTGAACGGCGCGGCCCCTGGCGGCAGCGGTGTCGGCGGCGCCATCAACCTGATGCCCAAGCGCGCCGGCAATGCGCCGCTGACGGAAGTGACGGTCGGCGTGGAAACGGGCGGCCATGCCTATGCCGCCATCGACGTGGCGCGCCGCTTCGGCGAACAGCAGGAGCTGGGCGTGCGCGTGAACGCCGCCAAGCGCCAGGGCGAGACCGGCATCAAGCATGAAGACCACGACGTCGGCATGTTCGCCGTCGGCCTGGACTATCGCGGCCGCGGCTTCCGCCTGTCGGCCGACGCCGGCTACCAGAATTTCGACCTCGACGCGCCACGCCCGTCGGTCGCCACCTCGGGTGTGGCGGTGCTGCCATCGGCGCCCGACGCCTCGCACAACTTTGCCCAGCCCTGGAGTTTTTCCAAGGAACGCGACGTGTTCGGCACCGCGCGCGCCGAATATGATATCGCCCAGGACGTGGTGGCCTGGGCCGCCTTCGGTGGCCGCTCGACGAAAGAGGCCAACAGTCTCGCCGAGCCGTCACTGACGTCCACAAATGGCGACGCCAGTTTTTCGCGCTTTGACAATGCACGCAAACAGGAAATACGCACCGGAGAAGTGGGCATTCGCGGCAAGGTGAATACCGGCGCAATCAAGCATACGCTGGTAGCGAGCTGGTCGGGTCACTGGAACGAGGCCAGGAATGCCTATGCCATTGGCAATGCCCTGGCGACCAATATCTATGCCCCCGTGTACACCGCCCTGCCACCGACCACCTTTTTTGGTGGCGACATGAGCAATCCGCTCGTGACGCAAAAAACCATACTCAACAGCTATGCCTTGGCCGACACGATGTCCTTCCTGGGCGACAAGTTGCTGTTGACCGTGGGCGCGCGCCACCAGCAGATCAAGGATGCAGGCTATGACTACAACACGGGAGTGCTGTCGGGCAAGCAATACGATGAGAGTGCCACCACGCCTGTCGCAGGCATCGTGTACAAGGTAAATTCGGGTATCTCGCTGTATGCCAATTACATCGAGGGGCTGAGCAAGGGGCTCGTGGCCAGCGGCTCCTTTGTGATCAATGGCGAGACCAAGGTTGTTGACAACAATGGCGAGGTGTTCGCGCCATACAAGTCCAAGCAGAAGGAGATCGGTGTCAAGTACGACGCTGGCAAATTGGGCATGAGCGCCGCTTTGTTCAGCACTGACAAGCCTTTGCTGGCGGTGGTTGGCACACTCGCTGAAATGTCTGGCAAGCAGCGCAACCAGGGCGTGGAGTTGTCCGTTTTTGGCTCTCCCGCCAGCGGCGTGCGCCTGCTGGGCGGCCTGACCTGGCTGAATACGGAGTTGCGCGGGACCGGCAAGCCTGCCATCAACGGCAAGCAGGCGATCGGCGCGCCTGAAACCCAGGTGAGTTTCAGCGGCGAATGGGACGTACCCGGCGTTCAAGGGCTGAACCTGAACGCTCGTACCGTCTACACCTCGACCCAATATGCGGACCAGGCCAATACCAAGCAACTGCCTTCGTGGACCCGCCTCGATATCGGCGCGCGCTACCTGACTCAGTTGGCCGGCCGCGATGTGACCCTGCGTGCGCGTATCGACAACGTTACCGACCGCAACTACTGGGCGTCGGCGGTGTCCTCGTTCGACGCCGGCAGCCTGGTGCTCGCTTCGCCGCGCACGGTCGTCGTTTCCGCCACGGTCGCGTTCTGATCGGCAATAATGGGCGCATGACACCGCGCCCATTATTGCTGCCCTCCTTGCTGTTCTCATTGTTGTTATGCTTGCCCGCCGCCGCGCAAAAAACGGCGGCCTGTCCCTGGGCCGCCTGGAAAAGCGGCTTCCTGGGCCATCCCCGCGCGCAGGCGGCGTGCCTGCTGCAACCCGTCTACAGGTATGCGCGCATCGGCCAGGCGGGCGCCCTGCCCGCTTTCCTCGATCGCCATGTCGGCGAAAAAGTGACCGTCGACCGCAACCAGCTGCGCGCCTACCTGGCGCAACGGCAAATCAATGAAAGCGAGCTCGGCGGCGCGCTGGATGCACCGCTGTCGCGCGCTTCAGGCCGCCTGGTTTCCCCGGTGGCGCGCTATTTCGTACTCCACGACACCAGCTATCCGAACTTCCTGCTGGACCCGATTCCCGCCGCCATCGATACGCGCGACTGGGATTTCAATGATTTTGCGCTGCGCAACCCGGCCAGGGGCGCGGGGCCGAAAGGCCATGTGTATGTGAACCGGCTCGGCGAGTCGGTCACCGTGCACGGTTTTGAGGTCGCCAATTTCGCCAGCAAGCTGGAAAAGAACAAGCCTTCGCTGACCGGCCTGTTCCTGCACGTGGAACTGGTGCAGCCGCGCAAGTCCGATCCGGCCGGCGGGCGCGGCAATGACGGCCTGGCGCCCGAGCCCGGCTTTACGCCGGCACAGTACGAACGGCTGGCCCTGTTGTATATCGCGGCCAGCGTGCGCAAGGGACGCTGGCTGATTCCCGCCTTCCATGCCGTGCTCGACACAGGTTATGCGAACGGCCACGACGATCCGCAAAACTTTTCGCTGGCCGCCTGGTCGGAATCGATCGCACAATTGATCGATATCATGCAGCAGCGCGGCAGTCCTTCATCGGCCCAATAAGCCTGCGCATTTGTAGGATACTGGAGGGCCGCGCATCGGACCGCACCGCTGCGCGCAGCCTTGCGGAGCCAGCTTGTCACTTGCCCACGATCCTGTTTTCTCTGCCGCGCGTCCACATCCACGTTCGCGCCTGCGCACGCAGCGCATTGCCGACCTGCGCGACGCCGTGCTGCACGAATGGGAACATCGCGTGCGCGCCAGCGTGCGCGGCGCCGCGCAATTGCTGCCACCGATACTGATCGATACCTTGCCGGCCTTTTTCGACCACCTGGCCGAGGCGCTGTCAGCCGGCAACCCGCGCCAGACCGCCGCCAGCAACAGTAATGTGCCCGCCGTGCATGGCAATGAACGGGCGCGCATGACCAGCTACGGCCCGGAACAGGTGATCCAGGAATACCAGATCTTCCGCGACTGCTTTGCCGACGCGGCGCTGGCGGCAGGCCTGCCCTTGCGGCGCCGCGACTGGGCCATCCTGCACGCCTCGATCGACATCGCCATCCGCGATGCGATACGCGAATTCACGGCCATGCACGACAGTTTCCAGCGCCGCATCGCCGCCGGCCTGTCGCACGACATGCGCAACCCGCTGTCGGTGATACTGATCAGCGCGCAATTGCTGCAACGCCAGGCCGGGCTGGAGCCGGAAAAAGTGGCGGACCTGACGCAGCGCATCGTCGACCATGGCAAGCGGCTCGACACCATGATCGAGGAATTGCTCGACACACTCAGCTATCACCGGGGCCAGCAACTGCCCTTGGTGCTGACGCAATTCGACCTGCTGCCGCTGGCGCAGTCCGTCTGCGGCCAGGTCAATCTGCAGCAGCCGGGCAAATGCCGCGTGACGGGCACGGGCGTCATGGGCTGGTGGTGCGAAAATTCGCTGCGCCGCGCGCTGGAAAACCTGCTCGGCAATGCCGTCAAGTACGGCGATGACGGCGTCATCGAGTTGCGGCTGGAGCAGGCGCACGGGCGCGTGATCGTTACCGTACACAATAGCGGACCGGCCATTGCCGAAGAGCAGATGACGCGCATCTTCGATTATCTGCGGCGCGACAACCACGCGCCCGCACCGGGCTGGGGCATCGGCCTGCCTTATGTGCAGAATGTGGCCGAGAGCCATGGCGGCAGCGTCGCCGTCGACAGCGCGCCCGCCACCGGCACTTCCTTCATCCTCGACCTGCCCGTCGACTGCCGTCCTTACGTCCAGCCGGCCGCCTGATTCCCGGCCTGCGGCAGCCCCAATACCGCCCGTCTCGCCATTCCCGGCGCACCAATGCGGTGCAGCGCACACATTGGTGCATTAATAATGGTCTTTTCTGTCATATTCTCTCTGGCACGCTTCGTGCTGAGGTAATGTTACAACCAGGCTCTAGGGGAAATCATAATATGGCGAATTTTTTCAATGAAATGACGGCAGATGCGTTGGGTACCGAAAGCAAGGTGCGTGAACATTATCGTGAATTCCATCAATGGCTGGAGCAGCAATCGCCGGAGACCATCGCCCGCAAGCGGGCCGAGGCCGACCTGACGTTTCGCCGCGTGGGCATCACGTTCGCCGTGTATGGCGACGATGCCGGCACGGAACGCCTGATTCCGTTCGACACGATTCCCCGGATTATTCCCGCCGACGAATGGGCGCAGATGCAAACCGGCCTGGTGCAGCGGGTCAAGGCCCTGAACATGTTCATCCATGATATCTATCATGAGCAGAACATCATCAAGGCTGGCATCGTCCCCGCCGAGCAGATCTACAAGAACGCCCAATATCGCCCGGAAATGCAGGGCATCTCGGTCGCCTCCGATATCTATGCGCATATCGCCGGCGTCGATATCGTGCGCGCCGGCCAGGGCGAATTCTATGTGCTGGAAGACAATCTGCGCGTGCCGTCCGGTGTGTCCTATATGCTGGAAGACCGCAAGATGATGATGCGGCTGTTCCCGGAACTGTTCGCGCGCAATCGCATCGCCCCGGTCGACCATTACCCGGACATGCTGCTCGACAACCTGCGTTCGGTGGCGCCGATGGGCGTCGACGACCCGACCGTGGTGGTGATGACGCCGGGCATGTACAACTCGGCCTATTTCGAACATGCCTTCCTGGCCCAGCAGATGGGCGTGGAGCTGGTCGAAGGCAAGGATCTGTTCGTCAACGACAATTCGGTCTACATGCGCACCACGCGCGGACCGAAACGGGTGGACGTGATCTACCGCCGCGTCGACGACGATTTCCTCGATCCGCTGGCCTTCCGCTCGGACTCCTCGCTGGGCGTGCCTGGCCTGCTGTCGGTGTACCGCGCCGGCAGGGTCACCCTGGCCAACGCGATCGGCACCGGCGTGGCCGACGACAAGTCGATCTACCCGTTCGTGCCCGACATGATCAAGTTCTACCTGTCGGAAGAACCGATCCTCAACAACGTGCCGACCTACCAGTGCCGCAAATCGGCCGACCTCAGCTACGTGCTGGCCAACCTGCCCAAGCTGGTGGTCAAGGAAGTGCACGGCGCCGGCGGCTACGGCATGCTGGTGGGGCCGGCCTCGACCACTGCGCAGATCGAGGATTTCCGCCAGCGCCTGCTGGCCAACCCCAGCGGCTATATTGCCCAGCCCACGCTGGCCCTGTCGGCCTGCCCCACCTATGTGGAATCGGGCATCGCGCCGCGCCATATCGATCTGCGCCCCTTCGTGTTGTCGGGCAAGACCATCTCGATGGTGCCGGGCGGGCTGACCCGCGTGGCGCTGGGCGAAGGCTCGCTGGTGGTCAATTCCTCGCAAGGGGGTGGCACCAAGGATACCTGGGTACTGGAAAAATCTTTCGCTGGAGACAAATAATGCTGAGCCGCACCGCCGATCACCTGTTCTGGATGGCCCGCTACACCGAACGCGCCGAAAACACGGCCCGCATGCTCGACGTCAACATGCAGACCTCGATGCTGCCGCAATCGCAGGAAGACGCCGAGCAAGGCTGGCGCGCCACCTTGGGCATTTCCGAACTGCAAAGCGCCTACGATGCCAAGTACGGCCGCTTCCATACGCGCGACGTGCTCGACTTCATGGTGCGCGATCCGAACAATCCGTCGTCCATCCTCGCCTGCCTGACGGGCGCCCGCGAAAACGCGCGCGCCGTGCGCGGTACGTTGACCACCGAAGTGTGGGAAACCCAGAACGCCACCTGGCTCGACCTGCAGAAACGATTGAAAAGCAATCTGCTGGAAACCGACCCGAGCGCCTTTTTCGAATGGGTCAAGTACCGCTCGCATCTGTCGCGCGGCGTGACCCTGGGCACCATGCTGAAAGATGAAGCGATTCACTTCATTCGCCTGGGCACTTTCCTGGAACGGGCCGACAATACGGCGCGCATCCTGGACGTGAAGTTCCATGGCGCCAAGGATGCGTCGAAAGACATCGCCCAGCGCGACTTTTATTACTGGGCGGCGCTGCTGCGCTCGGTATCGGGATTCGAGATTTACCGCAAGGTCTACCGCGACGTGATCACGCCCGAACGCGTGGCCGAGCTGCTGATCCTGCGTGGCGACATGCCCCGTTCGCTGCTGGCCTGCATGGATGACGTGGTCGACAATCTGCACCATATCCGCAACGACGTGTCGGCCGATACCGAGCGTTTCGCGGGACGGCTGCATGCCGAACTGAAATTCGGCCATATCGACGACATCCTGAAAGCGGGCCTGCACCATACCCTGACCGAGTTCCTGGAAAATATTTATGAACTGGGCAACCGCGTCAGCCGTGACTTCCTCGTTCCCCTGGCGGCCTGATGATACTCACCATACGCCACGAAACCACGTATCACTACAGCACAGCGCTGGCGTACACCATCCAGCAGCTGCACCTGACGCCGCGCATCGAACCGCAGCAGCGCGCGCTGTCCTGGCAGATCAACACGCCAGGCCAGTGCCACGCCTATACGGATGCCTACGGCAACCTGTCGCAGATGCTGACCATCAATGGCAAGCACCAGGCGCTGTCGCTGGTGGTGCAGGGCGCGGTGGAAACCATTTACCCCTACCAGGGCCGGCTGAACCTGGTCGACACGCTCTCGCCGCTATTGTTTACCATGCCGACGCGGCTGACCGAATCGGACCCCACGATCGTCGCGCTGACCGCCGCCAGCCTGCCGGACCGCGGCACGCCGGCCGCCACCCGCCATTTGCTGCGGCTGGCCGAAAACATCGCCGCCAAGGTGGCCTATGAAAGCGGCGCCACCGAGGTGACCACCACCGCCATCGCCGCCCTGACGCTGGGGCGCGGCGTATGCCAGGACCATGCCCATTTGTACCTGGCCTGCTGCCATGCCTGGGACATTCCGGCGCGCTATGTGTCCGGCTATATCGATCCGGGCACCACCGGCCACGCGGCCAGCCATGCCTGGGTCGACGCCTGGGTGGTCGACAGCGATTTCGCGGGCTGGGTCAGCATCGACGTCACGCATGCGCGATTGATGACGGATGCCTATTGCCGGCTGGCGATCGGCCGCGACTACGATTCGGCCGCGCCCGTGCGCGGCGTGCGCCGGGGCGGCGGCAAGGAAACCATGAGCGTCGACGTGCAGATCGTGCCGGCCTGATCGCCTGAAAAAACCGGTAGAACGAGGCTGGGCCTGGCCCGGCTTGCTGGTCCGGGGCCAGCCTGATGTAGAATGACCACCTTTTTGACTGTTACCGTTGACGATGACTTATTGCATAGGCATGCGCCTCAATCAGGGCCTGGTCTTCCTGTCCGACTCCCGCACCAACGCCGGCGTGGACCAGGTCGGCACCTTCCGCAAGATGAGCGTGTTTGAACATCCGGGCGACCGCATGCTGGTGATGATGACCGCCGGTAACCTGTCGATCTCGCAGGCGATCCGCCAGATCGTTGCCGAACATGTCGACAGCGACGGGCGCAGCATCTGGAACGTGACCAGCATGTATGACGCGGCGCGCATCGTCGGCGACGCCGTGCGCACCGTGCACCAGCGTGAAGCGAAGGCGCTGGCCGCCTGCGGCATCGACTTCAATGTCAGCATCATCCTCGGCGGCCAGATAGGCGCCGAGCGCTGCCGCCTGTTCCAGGTCTATTCGGCCGGCAACTTCATCGAATCGCACGATGAAAACACCTATTTCCAGATCGGCGAAGCCAAGTATGGCAAGCCCATCATCGACCGCGTGATCAACCCGGCCACCGGCCTCGACGAAGCGGCCAAGTGCGCGCTGATTTCCATGGATTCGACGCTGCGCTCGAATATTTCGGTCGGCCTGCCGCTGGACCTGCTGGTGTATGAAACCGAACGCCTGGCCGTCACGCGCTTCGTCACCATCGATGAAAAAAACCAGTATTTCCGCATGATCCGCGACACCTGGGGCGAGCAATTGAAGCATGTGTTCGAAGGTATCGCCGATCCGGTGTGGAACGCGGCGCCGGACACCACCAGCAATGTGTTGTCGTCGACCAATATGCGCAGCAAGCCGGTGCGCGTGGCGATTCCCGAGCATGCGGGCCGCGGCGGCCTCGGCGTCACCCCGCTGCAATCGCTGGCCCAGCAGTTCGGCAGCGGCGAGCAGCATTGAGTCCGTGCGCGCCACTGGCGCGCAGCGTGCTTTTATGGCAAGATGAATTGATGTTCCGTTCATATTGCACAGAGAGGCAGGTGGCGCATGGACTTGATCACTTCCGCGGTGGCGGCCGCCATCGCCCACGGCGCGCACCATGCGTCGCCTGACTCCATCACCGAGCCCTACCGGCGCCTGAAAGCGGCCATCGGCCAGCTGGCCGGCGCGGCCGATGTGCTGGCCGCCATCGCCAGCCTGGAAGCGGCGCCCGATACGCCCGAACTGCGCCTGGCGCTGTCGAAAGCCGTGGCCAGGGCCAGGGCGCCCGACGACATGGCCGTCCTGTTTGCGGCGCAGGCGCTGCTGGAGCAATTGCCCCGGCCGGAGGCCGTGCCAGCAGTGGCTGGCGTGGAAAAAAGCGCGCTGGTGTCAAACCATGCGGTGGTCAAGGTGGGCTTTGCCACCGACCGCCAGCGCGACCTGGGCAAGCCGGCCGCGCAGCGTTTCGGCAACGAGCGCAGTCACAACGCCGGTCTCAGCTACGGCCACTGCGAGATCAGCATCCCGCGCGACCACCGCATGGGCGAGCTGGAGTCCCCTTCCCTGTGGCGGCTGGAATTTCGCCTGGACCCGGCCAAACACGTGATGCTGCTCGACGCCGAGGTGGAGGACCAGGCCACTTTCTTTGCCGGCATCGCCGCGCAGGTCAAGGCGTCCGCCGCCGGCAGCGCCTTTATCTTTATCCATGGCTATAACGTCAGCTTCGAGGATGCGGCGCGGCGCACGGGGCAGATGGCATACGACCTCGGCTTCGATGGCGCGCCCGTGTTCTACAGCTGGCCGTCGCAGAGCGACGTGGCGCGCTATACGGTCGATGAAAACAATATCGAATGGAGCACGCCCCACCTGCAGGCATTTCTCGCCGACTTCCTGCAAAAGACCGATGCCGCCAAGGTCTACCTGATCGGCCACAGCATGGGCAACCGTGGCCTGGCGCGCGCCGTGGCCGGCCTGATCGAAAGCCAGCCGGCACTGGCCAGGCGCATCGCCGAAATCATCCTGACGGCGCCCGATATCGACGCCGATGTATTCCAGCAAGAGATCGCGCCCCGGCTGACGGCCGCACACCATCCGGTGACCCTGTACGCCTCGTCGGAAGACCTGGCGCTGGCCGCGTCCAGGCTGGTGCACGGCCATCGGCGCGCCGGCGACAGCGGCGACGGCATGCTGCTGCTGGCCGGCGTGGAAACCATCGACGCCACCGGCGTGGACACGGGTTTCCTCAAACACAGCTATTTTGCCGAGCGGCGCTCGGCCCTGTCCGACATGTTTTATCTGATCCATAACAATGCGCGCGCCGACCAGCGCTTTCTCGATCCGGTCGACACGCCCAAGGGGCGCTACTGGACGTTCAAGCCCTGACAGGCAGGTGGGCAGGCATGTTAAGATGCGGTAAAACGGCATGGCAAAGACACGGCGACCGCGCCGCGATGATGACCATGCGCATGCAGGCAAACATTATGTTGACTTCTTCTACCGAACAAGCTGAATCGCTGATCCGCAACACCAATGCCCGCGTCACCAAGACGCGCGTGAAGGTGCTGGACTTTTTGATGGCGCAAAGCCAGTCGATGACCCACCATGAAATCCAGCAGGCGCTGGCGCAGGACAGCGATATCGATTCCGTCACCTTGTACCGGGTGCTGGAATGGCTGACCGAAAACGAGCTGGTGCACCGCATCGCCGGCGGCGACCAGGTGTGGCGCTTCAGCGCCGGCGGCGGCCATCAGGCGCACGAGCACGCCCATTTCCAGTGCAACAAATGCGCCACCGTCACCTGCTTCAATGAAGTCAAGCTGCCGCCACCCGTGTCCCTGCCCGAAGGATTCAGCGGCGGCGACGTCGATTACCTGATCAAGGGGCTGTGTCCGCGCTGTAAGTAGGCTGCATCTCCGGCGCCTGCTCGCCCGCCACGCAGCGGTCCAGGCCCCGTATCAGGGTGTCCTGCGGCAAGCCCCGGCCGATAAACACCATCTTGCTGGCCCGCGTTTCGCCGTCGCGCCACGGCGCGCCCAGTTCCGAGCCCATCAGCATGTGCACGCCCTGGAACACGGCGCGGCACGGCGACTCGGCAATGTATAAAATCCCCTTGTAGCGCATCAGCTGGGTGCCGAACAGCTGCACGATGGCGTCCAGAAAATTCTCCACCTTCATCAAGTCCAGCGGCCGGGCCTGGTGGTAGACAAACGACTGCACGCCGTCGCCATGGCGGTGTCCCAGTTCGCCCAGGAAATCCGGTTCCAGCTCGACGATGGCGTTCAGGTTGAAGCCGCGGATATTCAGGATATCGCGCAGCGGCACATTGCCAAAACTCACTTTCTGCATGCTGGCGCGGCAATTGATGGCCAGCAGGCGCTGGCGCAGCTTGGCCAGCTCGTCCTTGCTGACCAGGTCGGTTTTCGACAGCAGGATGCGGTCGGCAAAACCGACCTGCTCCTGCGCTTCGCGGTGTTCCGTCAATTGCTGCTGCGCGTGGCGCGCGTCGATTACCGTCAGGATCGCATCGAGCATGTAAAAGGCGCTGACGGACGGCTCGGCAAAAAAGGTCTGCGCCACCGGCCCCGGCGCGGCCAGGCCCGTCGTTTCGATAATCACATGGTCGAAAGCCAGCGTGCCGGCCGAGCGTTTCTGCCGCAGCTCGCCCAGGATGCGGATCAGGTCGCCGCGCACGCTGCAGCAGATGCAGCCATTGTTCATCTCGACGATCTGCTCCTCGCTGTCCTGCACCAGCAGCGCATTGTCGATGCCATCAAGCGCGAACTCGTTTTCGATCACCGCGATGCGCAGACCATGCTTGCCCTGCAGAATACGCTTGAGCAAGGTGGTCTTGCCGCTGCCGAGAAAACCCGTGATGATGGTGACCGGGATCAGCTCAGGCATGAACTCCTCGTCCATCATGCGGGCTCCTCGATGTCTTCCATGCGCTGCCACTGCGGAAACGGATCGGGCAGCTTGCGCCAGGCGGCCATGCCCTTGCGCGTCTCCGTATAGTTGAGCTGGCAGCGCTTCAGGCCGGCTTCAATCGCGGATTTATCCATGTCCTGGCCGATAAACACGATTTCCTGGTAGCGGTCGCCATGGGGCTCGCTCCAGCCTTCCCTCAGTTCCGCCAGCGATTCGGCGTCAAGCGGCCACCGTTCCTGCGGCACGGCGGCCCACCACAGGCCCACCGGTTCGATATTCATCAGCTTGCCCGCACCGGACAGGCTGGCCACCCATTCCGGGCGGCTGGCCAGCCAGAAATAGCCCTTGCTGCGCACCACGCCGGCGATCGGCTGCGAAATATAGTCGTACAGGCGCTGCGCATGGAACGGCTCCCTGGCGCGATAGACAAAACTGCCGATGCCATATTCTTCCGTCTCCGGCACGTGCACGCCGGCCAGCTCTTGCGCCCAGCCCGGCATATTGGCCGCCTGCTGCAGGTCGAACAGGCTTGTGCCCATGATGGCGTCCAGCGGCACCACCGACTGGTTGGTTTCGATCACGCGCGCGCCGGGGTTCAGCGCCCTGATCAGGGCCAGCACGCGCAGGCGCTCGGCGGCATCGACCATGTCGACTTTGTTGAGCACGATCACATTGGCAAACTCGATCTGTTCCGTCAGCAGGTTCGCCAGTTGGCGGTCGTCGCCCTCGCCCGCCGTCTCGCCACGCTGCTCCAGGGTGTCTTCGCTGCCGAAGTCCGCCAGGATATTGGCGCAGTCGACCACGGTCACCATGCAGTCGATCTGCGCCACCTGGTTCAGGCTGACGCCGTCTTCGTCCTCGAAGTCAAAGGTGGCGGCCACCGGCATCGGTTCGCCCACGCCGGTCGATTCGATCAGCAGGTAATCGAAGCGGTCTTCCTCGGCCAGGCGCCGCACTTCCAGCAGCAGATCGTCGCGCAGGGTGCAGCAGATGCAGCCATTCGACATCTCGACCAGCTTTTCCTCGGTGCGCGACAGGGCCGCGCCGGCCGCCTGCGTGCCCTCGCGGATCAAGGAGGCGTCGATATTGACGTCGCTCATGTCGTTGACGATTACGGCCACGCGCTTGCCCTCGCGGTTGCGCAGTATGTGGTTGAGCAAGGTGGTCTTGCCGGCACCCAGGAAGCCGGACAGTACGGTAACGGGGAGTTTTCTCATGATGATTCCTTGATGCAGTTAAGTTGCGTTTGCAGATTATAGTGCAACTCTCTTGCATTAACAGATTTTTCTTGCCTCCGCTCGCGCTGTCATTCGGCCGTCATATGACAGCGCTACAGTCGCGTCCTTTGAATCTTTCCGAGAATCGCAATGAAAACAAACTGGATCATGATGGCGGCGCTGGCGGGTGTGGGCCTGGTGGGTTGCAACGGCAGCTCGAACAAGGCGGCCAACATTCCCGAGGGCACGACGGTCACCGTGGCGCTGCTGGAAACCACCGACATCCATTCGAACGTCCTCAGCTACAACTACTATGCGCTGGCCGAAGACACCAGCCTGGGGCTGGAACGCACCTCGACCCTGATCCAGGCGGCGCGCGCGGAAAACCCGAATAACGTGCTGCTCGACGATGGCGACGTGATCCAGGGCACCCTGCTGGCCGACCTGCAGGCGGTGGCCGCGCCCGTGCCCTGCACCGCGACCCTGGCCGTGCACAAGGCCATGAACGCGCTCAAGTATGACGCGGGCGGCATGGGCAACCATGAATTCAACTACGGCCTGGGCTATCTGAGCCAGATCACGAATACCGATTTCGGCATTCCCGGCGTCAGCAAGCCCAGCGGCAATTGCGGCGCGCCCACCTTCCCTTCCGTGCTGAGCAATGTGGTCGGCGTGGCCAGCGGCAAGCCGATCTTCAACCCTTACGTGTTGCTGCCGCGCGATTTTGCCGCCGTGGCGCCCGATGGCAGCAAGCTCAACGTCAAGATCAATATCGGCGTGATGAGCTTTGTGCCGCCGCAAATCCTGGAATGGGATCAAAAAGTACTGGCCGGCAAGGTCAGCGTGACCGGCGTGCAGGAAGCGGCGAAACAATATGTGCCCGAGCTGCGCAGCAAGGGTGCCGACCTGGTGGTGGCCCTGTCGCACGGTGGCCTGGACACCAGCGCCTACAGCCCGAAGATGGAAAACGGCAGTTATCATTTGACCAGCACCGGCATCGACGCGCTGATGATCGGCCATTCGCACCTGATCTTCCCGAAAGGCAAGGAAGCGGGCGCTGCCGCGCTGGACGCCTCGTTTGCCGCCTTCCCGGCCAGCGCCAGGATCGATGGCGACAAGGGCTTGGTCAACGGCGTGCCGACCGTCATGGCGCAAAGCTGGGGCCGCCGCCTGGGCATCATCAAGCTGACCATGGTCTACCAGGGCGGCAAGTGGGTGGTGCAGCCGGACAAGACGACGGTCGAGTCGCGCGGCTTCAAGCTGGCCGACGGCTCGAATGTCAAGGCCGACCCGGCGATCGCGCCGCTGGTGGCCACCGAGCATGACGCCACCATCGCCTACGCCAAAAAGCCGCTGGGCGTCAGCACCGATTTCGAGATGTCGGCATATTTCGCGCTGGTGGGCGATGTCAGCGCGATCCAGCTGGTCAACCAGGCCCAGCTCGATTACGTGAAAAACTTCATTGCCACCAGCACCGATGCGACTTTGGCCAGCTACAAGAATATTCCCGTGATTTCCTGCAGCGCGCCCTTCAAGGCGGGCCGCAACGGGCCATCGGATTTCACGGATGTGGCTGCCGGCGCGACGCCGGCCGCGCCGGTCGGCTTGCAAGTACGCAATCCGGGCGACTTGTATTTGTATAGCAATAACAATCTGCAAGCCGTGAAGATCAAGGGGTCGGACCTGAAAGCGTGGCTGGAAACCTCGGCCAAACAGTTTGCCCAGATCAACCCGGCCTTGAGCACCGAGCAGGACCTGGTGCCGACCTATGGCACGATCTACAACTATGACGTGTTCTATGCGGAAAACAATGCGCTCACGTACCAGATCGACGTGACCAAGCCGGCGGGCAGCCGCATCGTCAACCTGCGCCACAAGGGCGTGGTGGTGGCCGACAGCGATGACTTTATCGTCGCCACCAATGACTACCGCGCCGGCGGCGGCGGCGCCGTGCCAGGCATCGACGGCAGCAAGACCATCATCAAGTCGCCGGACGCCAACCAGGCCGTGGTCAGCAACTACCTGCTGGCCCTGGCCGGCAAGGGCGCCGGCAAGGTGACCCTGGCGGACAACGGCAGCGCGCGCAGCTGGAGTTTCGTCAAGACGGCCACCGCCGGCCCGGTGATCCTGCGCTCGGCGCCCGGCCACCTGGCGCTGGCAAAAAGCAGCGGCATCGCCAATGTCGTGTCCGAAGGCGCGCTGGACGCCAGCGGCTTTGCCAAATATGCGATCGACCTGAGCAAATAAGGAGCAGATGATGAAAACCGCCCTCGCTTTCCCTGCCGTCGCCTTGGCAACTGTCTTGGCAACCGCCCTGGTGGCCTGCCAGGCGCCGCCACCGCCGACCACGGCGGAAATCGAGGCGGCCGCCATGCATGCGCGCCAGGCCGGCGACCGGCAGGCCGAGCGCCGCGTGCGGGCCTGGGCCGGCAAGGGCATGCCGGTGGCCGAGCGCGAGCTGGCCCTGGTCTACCAGCCGCGCCCGGAGCGACGCGCCGACGCCCTGCGCCTGTTCGAACAGGCGGCGCGCGCCGGCGATACGGAAGCGGCCTTCGAGATGGGCCAGATGCTGCGCCCGGGCGCGCCTGGCCAGGCCTGGTCCTGGTACCGCATGGCGGCCAAGCGGCAGCACGCCAGGGCGGCGCTGATGCTGGGCCTGCTTGCCGCGAATGGCGAAGGGGTGGCCAAGAACCCGGTCGAGGCGGCGCGCTGGCTGGCCGTCGCCAGCGAACTGGGCAATCCTCACGCCATGTTTTTGCTGTACAACGCGTATCGCGAAGGCCGTGGCGTCGAGCAAGACGCCGACAAGGGCCTGGCGCTGCTGGAGGAGGCCGCGCACCATGACTATCCGCCTGCCATCCAGGAGCTGGCCATGACGGTGCAGGCCGACGACGCGCTGCGCGCCGGCCATCTGCTCAAGGAGGCCACCGAGCACCGGCATAACAACTGGAACCGGTTCTGAGCGCCTGATCTTCACCTGATCTTTAGAGAGTGGCGGATTCTGGCGCTCTGCCGGTATGATCTGGGTACTTATAATAAAGAAAGAGTCCAATGAAAAAGCTCACCACCGCCTTCGGCGCGCCTGTCGTCGACAACCAGAATATCCAGACCGCCGGCCCGCGCGGCCCCGCCCTGCTGCAAGATGTCTGGTTCCTGGAAAAACTGGCCCATTTCGACCGCGAAGTGATTCCCGAGCGCCGCATGCACGCCAAGGGTTCCGGCGCCTACGGCACGTTTACCGTCACGCACGACATCACGCGCTACACGCGCGCCAAAATCTTCGGCCAGGTCGGCAAGCAAACGCCGCTGTTCGCCCGCTTCTCGACCGTGGCCGGCGAACGGGGCGCGGCCGATGCGGAACGCGATATCCGCGGTTTCGCCCTCAAGTTCTACACGGAAGAAGGCAACTGGGACCTGGTGGGCAATAACACGCCCGTGTTTTTCATGCGCGACCCGCTCAAGTTTCCCGACCTGAACCACGCCATCAAGCGCGATCCGCGCACCGGCTTGCGCAACGCCAACAGCAACTGGGATTTCTGGAGTTCGCTGCCCGAAGCGCTGCACCAGATCACCGTGGTGATGAGCGACCGCGGCCTGCCGCGCAGCTTCCGCCACATGCACGGTTTCGGCAGCCATACCTTCAGCTTCCTGAATGCGCAAAACGAGCGCTTCTGGGTCAAGTTCACCTTCAAGACCCAGCAAGGCATCGCCAACCTGACCGACGCCGAAGCCGAGGCGCTGGTCGGCAAGGACCGCGAAAGCTCGCACCGCGACCTGTACGAGAGCATCGAAAACAAGGATTTCCCGCGCTGGACCCTGTTCGTGCAGATCATGCCCGAGCACGAAGCGGGCAGCTACCATATCAACCCGTTCGACCTGTCGAAGGTGTGGCCGCACGGCGACTATCCCTTGATCGAAGTGGGCGTGCTGGAACTGAACCGCAATGCCGACAATCACTTTGCCGAAGTCGAACAGGCCGCCTTCAACCCGGCCAACGTGGTGCCGGGCATCAGCTTTTCGCCGGACAAGATGTTGCAAGGCCGTCTGTTCTCGTATGGCGATGCACAGCGCTACCGCCTGGGCGTGAACCACAGCCTGATCCCGGTCAACGCGCCGAAATGCCCGTTCAACAGCTACCACCGCGACGGCCAGATGCGGGTCGACGGCAACCACGGCGGCACCCTGTCGTACGAGCCGAACAGCGCCCAGGAATGGGCCGAACAGCCGGACTTCCGCGAGCCGCCGCTGTCGATCGAAGGTGCGGCCGATCACTGGAACCACCGCGTCGATGAAGATTATTATTCGCAGCCACGGGCACTGTTCCGCCTGATGACGCCGGAACAGCAGCAAGCGCTGTTCGACAATACGGCGCGCGCCATTTCGGGTGCATCGACGCAAGTCAAGGAGCGTCATATCGGCAACTGCACCCTGTGCGACCCGCAATATGGCGCCGGCGTGGCCGAAGCGATTGCTCGCCTGAGCAAATAAAGCCGGCCGCCAGTTCCCTGCCCCGGCCGCGCCGGTGGCAGGGCATTGTATATACACGATAGTTCCGCTTTTTCAATTGAGCCACATCAGGCATCCCCGCAGGTCCAGCGTCCTATACTGCTTTCATCGACCGCATGCAGGGCGCATGGAAGGGGAACATGACAAGCTCACGGATGACACTGGCGACCGGCGTGGCGGACCAGGACGGCGGCAACGAAGTCCTGCGCGCGCAATTCCTGCGCGGCATGGCCGGCTTCAACGAGGCCCACCGCGCCGTGGGCTGGAGCGGGCGCTTCGACGATTTCCTGGCCCAGGTGCTGCCCGGACGCGCCGCCCTGCTGGGCCGCAGTGCCCATGAATATGTGTGGGACATGCTGCGCGCCAGCGGCCATGACGACGCCGGCGGCCAGTTTCACTGCAGTCTGTTCGACGATGAGCTGTTTGGCATCGATGTCGCCATCGGCCGGGTGGCCGCCTATTTCAAGGCAGCCGCGGCCGGCTCGGAAGTGGGCCGGCGCATGCTGCTGTTGCTGGGCCCGCCTTCGGGCGGCAAGTCCACCCTGGTGATCCTGCTCAAGCGGGGCCTGGAAGCGTACAGCCACAGCGACGACGGCGCGCTGTATGGCATCGCCGGCTGCCCGGTGCATGAATCGCCGCTGCACCTGGTGCCAGATGGCATGCGCAGCGACTTTCGCGACAGCTATGGCGTCGCGCTGCACGGCGAGCTGTGTCCGCACTGCCGCGCGCGCCTGGACGAGCAGTACCAGGGCGACTTTTTGCAGATGCCGGTCGAGCGCATCGTGCTGTCCGAGGCGGGCCGCTGCGGCATCGGCACTTATGCGCCGCACGACCCGACCACCGCCGACCTGGCCGACCTGGTCGGTTCGGTCGACCTGTCCAAGGTGGCGCAGTATGGCGACGAGGGCGATCCGCGCGCCTGGTCCTGGTCGGGCGCCGTGTATGCGGCCAGCCGCGGCATGCTGGAAATGATCGAAATCCTCAAGGTCAAGCGCGAATTCCTGTATCTGCTGCTGACGCTGACGCAAGAAAAAAACGTCAAGGTCTCGCGTTTTCCGCTGATCTACCTCGATGAAACCATCATCGCCCATACCAACCTGGCCGAATTCCGCAAATTCGTGCAGGAAAGCGAGAACGAGGCCCTGCTTGACCGCATGGTCATCGTGCAAGTGCCGTACACCCTCGATTACCGCGAGGAAGCGCGCATCTACCGCAAGCTGATCCTGTCGGCGCCCGCCTTTCGCGCCGTGCACCTGGACCCGCATGCGCTGCATGCGGCGGCCGTGTTCGCCATCCTGAGCCGCCTGCAGGACGGTGACGAAAAAGAGGCCGAACTGGTGCAGCGTCTGCGCATCCATGCCGGCGAAGACGTGGAAGACCTGAACCAGGCCGAGGTGCGACGTTTGCGCGAGCGCGAACGGGACAAATCCGGCCAGGACGAGGCGCTGTCGGGCGTGTCGCCGCGTTTCGTGATCAATGCGCTGTCGCACGCGATTATCGCGGCCGAACGCAACAGCCTGAGCACCATGGACGTGCTGCTGGCCCTGAAGGACAGCATCGAGAACGACGCCCGCATCGAGCCGCGCCGCAAGCGCAAGTGGATCGATTACCTGGTGCTCACGCGCAAGGATTTTTATAACCGCTGGGTCAAGGCTGACGTGCACAAGGCCCTGTTCGTCTCGTTCGAGCAGGAGGCGCAGGACTTGCTGGACAAATACCTCGATGAAGTCGAAGCCATGCTGGACAACCGCCAGGTGCGCGACCCGATCACCGGTGACGAACGCCGGCCCGATGAGCGCTTCCTGCGCGCGGTGGAAGAAAAAATCCATGTCAGCGACTCGGGCAAGCAATCGTTTCGCCAGGAGGTGGTGCGCAAGGCCATGGGCGCCTTCAAGCGCGGCGAGCCGTTCGGCCTGGCCAGCCATGCGCCGCTGCGCGACGCGGTCCAGCATTATCTGTTCGAACAGCGGCGCGACGTGCTGCGCCTGGTCGGCTCCAGCAAGCGTCCCGACGATGAGGTGTGCGCCAAGGTATCGGCAGTCGAGCAGCGCCTGGTCGACGACTATGGCTACGATGCCCACAGCGCGCGCGAAGCGCTCAACTATGTCACCACCTTGCTGGCGCAGGAATGAACACGCCCGTCTATCCCGCTACCCCGGCCCGCAGCCTGGCCCAGCCTTGGTACGGCCTGTTTTCGCGCGGCGCGCGCGACTGGCTGCGGCATAACCAGAAAGTGCGCGAAGCGGTGCAAGCCCATTTGCCCGAGCTGATCGCCGGTCCGGATCTCATCAGCGGCACCCGGCAGCGCAGCGTGCAAGTACCGGTGCGCCTGCTGGAACACGCGCGCTTCAGGCTGTCTACGCCACGGCTGGAAATGGGCGCCGGCCAGGGCGAAGGCCAGCCCGGCGACCTGCTGCGCCCGGCGCGTACCATGGACGGCGATGAGCCCGGTGGCGATGGCGCGCAGGAAGGCGCCGGCGGCGGCGGCGAGATCCGTTTGCTGCTGGAATTTTCCGTCGACGATATCCTCGACTGGCTGTGGGAACACTTCAAGCTGCCCAACTTGCAGCCGCGTCGGCCAGGTGCCATCACCGAGACGCAGCTGGTGCGTGCCGGCTGGGACAAGCACGGCGCCCGTTCGCGCCTGGACCGCCGGCGTACCGTCAAGGAGGCCATCAAGCGGCGCGCGGTGCAGGAGCATCCGGTGCCGTTTGCCAATGAAGACCTGCGTTTCAGTCAGTTGCTGCAGCGGCCCCTGCCCAGCGTTGACGCGGTGGTGTTCTTCGTGCTCGATGTGTCGGCCAGCATGGGCCAGGAGCAGCGCCGGCTGGCGAAAACGTTTTTCTTCCTGGCCCTGCAGGGCCTGCGCCGCAGCTATGCGCGCGTCGACACGCGTTTTATCGCCCACACCACGCGCGCCTGGACGTTTTCGGAAAGCGACTTTTTCCAGGTGCATGGCATGGGCGGCACCATGGCCTCGAGCGCGTTTCGCCTGTGCCGCCAGTTGCTGGCCGAGCGCCATGGCGGCGCGCGCGACAACGCCTATCTGTTCTATGCCTCCGATGGCGAAAACTTCAGCGAAGACCGCAACGCGGCCAGCGTGGCGCTGGCGGAGCTGGCAAGCGAGCTGAACTACATGGGCTATGTGGAAACGGCGACCGGCATGCCGCGCGCGCTGGAAACGGAAACGCATGCCCTGTGCGCGCAGCAGGCGCGGCGCGGCATGCCATTGCACACCAGTATCTTGGCCGAGCCCGGCGATGTGTGGCCCGCCCTGCGCAATTTTTTCCAGCATGAAAATGCGGCCCAGGGAGTGCCGGCATGACGGCGGACACGGGCGACGCCGCGCTACTGGCCGGCCATGCGGCGCGCATCGAAGCGCTGGCGGTCAAGCTGGGCCTGCAGTTCGACCGGGTCGACTTCGAGCTGGTCCCCGACAGTTTCATGGCAGAAATCGCCATCTATGGCTTGCCGGTGCGCATGCGCCACTGGTCTTTCGGCGTGCGCTACATCCACCAGCTGGTGCAGCGCAAGATGGGCCATTCGCATATTTTCGAAGTCATGTTCCCGGGCGACCCTTGCCACGCGTATATGGCGCAAGACAATACCCTGGCGGAAAACACCCTGGTGACGGCGCATGTGCTGGGCCACGCCGATTTTGCCCACCGCAACGCCCTGTTTGCCCGTTTCAGCGCCATGGCCAGCAAGCGCATCCTGGAACAGAGCGCGGCGCGGGCACGCCGCATCGATGCGGCATGGCAAGCCCAGGGCCAGGACAAGGTGGAGGCCGTGCTCGACGCGGCACTGGCGCTGGAACAGCATGTCGATATCCATGGCGAACTGTACCGCCAGCCTTATGCACCCACCGCCATGCCGGCAAAAGCCGCCGCGGGCCCGTTTTCCGCGCGCTACCGGCAGTTGCCCGGCGAACACGAACCTTCGGAACCCCTGTCCGAACGGCCGCTGACGCCGCCCTACCCCGAATACGATTTGTTGTGGTTTATCGCCCGTTACGCACCCGAGCTCGAGGATTGGGAACGCGATATCTTCTTGGCCGTGCGCGAAGAGTCCTTGTATTTCTATCCCGTATTTGCCTGCCAGATCATGAACGAAGGCTGGGCCTCCTACTGGCATGCGCGGCTGCTGCGCGAGGCCGATTTTTTGCCGCCGGAACTGTACCTGGCGGCGCTCAAGTCGCATTCGGACGTGGTGCGCCCGCATGCGGGCGAGCGGCAGGCGGCGCTGGCGCTCAACCCCTACCACCTGGGCTTTGCCATCTGGGAGCATATTGTTTCGCGCAAGGGGCTGGACGAGGCGCGCCGCATCTGCCGCGACGACGACGATTTCAGCTTTATTCGCAACCACCTCGATGCCGGACTGGCCGACAGCCTGGGCCTGTTCGTGCATGAAAGCCGCCACGATGGCGAAACCCGGCTGGCCAGCCGCGACCTGCACGCCATCCGCGAGGCCATCCTGTCGCCCAAATACCATTATGGCGCGCCGTGCATCGCCGCCACCCTGCTCAACGATGACGGCAGCCTGGTGCTGCGGCACGATCACCAGCGCGATGGACGGGGACTGGCGCTGGAACAGGCGGAACAGGTGCTGAACTATATCGCCAGGGTCTGGCGCCGGCCGGTGATCCTGCACACGGCCGACTTTCGCGGCACGCCGCGCGTGCTGCACGGCAATGCCGACCGCGGCGCGGCACCCATGCCACGTTAAAGCGGCACACCGCCAGCCGGCGCGGCAACTTCCTGCGCCGCATACCAGGCTACCGCCTGCCGCAAGCCCTGGCGCAGATCGTGCGTGGGGGCATAGCCAAGCAGGTGCGTCGCGCGGCCGATGTCCGCCTGGGAATGGCGCACGTCGCCGGCGCGGAAATCGCCGTGCAGCGGGGCTGGCTGGCGCAGGCCGGGCCGCGCCTCCAGCACCAGGGCTTGCATCACGGCATGCAATTGAAGCAGGCTGGTACGGCCATTGACGGCCACGTTGAAGACCTCGTTGACGGCTTGCGGATGGACGGTGGTGGCGGCCAGCAGATTGGCTTGCACGGCGTTGGCGACATAACAGAAGTCGCGGCTGGTGCTGCCGTCGCCATTGATACGCACGGGCTCGCCGGCCAGCATGGCGGCCAGCCAGCGCGGGATCACGGCCGCGTAGGCGCCCAGCGGGTCCTGGCGCGGCCCGAATACATTGAAATAGCGCAAACCCACCGTTTCGGTGCCATAGCAGCGCCCATACAGCCGCGCGTACAGCTCGTCGGCATGCTTGCTCAGGGCATACGGCGACAGCGGCTCGCCGATGGCGTGTTCCACTTTCGGCAAGCCCGGATGGTCGCCATAAACGGCGCTGGACGAGGCATACACGAAGCGCCCGATGCCGGCCGCGCGCGCCGCGTCCAGCAGGCACAGGAAGCCGCCCAGGTTGACGTCATGGTAGAGCTGCGGTTCGCGCAGCGAGCGCGGCACAGAACCGAGCGCGGCCTGGTGCAGCACGATATCGACGCCGGCGCAGGCGCGCGCGCACGTTTGCGCATCGCGGATATCGCCTTCGATCAAGGCGAAGCGCCGCCAGGCCCGCTCGCCGACACGCTCGCGTACCTGCGCCAGGTTGTGGCGGTGGCCGGTGCTGAAATTGTCGAGGCCGCGCACCGTCTGGCCCAGTTCCAGCAAGGTTTCCAGCAGGTGCGAGCCGATGAAACCTGCCGCGCCCGTCACCAGCCAGCGCCGGGGCGCCTGCCGCAACCGCTCGCAGGCCTGGCTGTAATCAGTGGTGCTGTCACCAATAGCGGCCATCACAGCCGCCACACATGCAAGCCGTCCTCGGTCAGCTTGAGCGGATCGAAATGCGACTTGATGTCGATAAAACAGCCGTTGTCGACCACCTTGGCGCGGAAATCGGCCAGCGGGCGCGCCAGCAGCGCCTGGTGCGAGACGGCGCTGATAATGGCCTCGGCGCGCGGCAGCTGCTCCCAGCTGACCAGTTCCAGGCCGTATTCTTCCAGCGCTTCGCGGCCGTCGGCCACCGGGTCGTGCACGTGTACTTGCACGCCATAGCTTTGCAGTTCATGGATCATGTCGACCACCTTGGAATTGCGCAGGTCGGGACAGTTTTCCTTGAAGGTCAGGCCCAGCACGTTGACATGCGAGCCTTTCAGCTTGAAGCCGGCGCGCACCATTTCCTTGATGGTTTTTTCGGCCACGAATTTGGCCATGCCATCGTTGATGCGGCGCCCGGCCAGGATCACATGGGGGTGGTAGCCCAGCATTTCCGCCTTGTGCGTCAGGTAATACGGATCGACGCCGATGCAGTGGCCACCGACCAGGCCCGGCCGGAATGGCAAAAAATTCCATTTGGTGCCGGCCGCCTGCAGCACTTCCAGGGTATCGATGCCGATCCGGTCGAAAATGATGGCCAGCTCGTTCATCAGCGCGATGTTCAGGTCGCGCTGGGTGTTTTCGATCACCTTCGCGGCCTCGGCCACGCGGATGCTGGAAGCCCGGTGCACGCCGGCCTCGACCACGCCTTCATACAGGCGCGCCACCTGGTCCAGGGTGGCCGCGTCGTCGCCGGACACCACCTTGCGGATGCTGGCCAGGGTGTGCGACTTGTCGCCCGGATTGATGCGTTCGGGCGAAAAGCCGACATGAAAATCTTCTTTCCAGCGCAGGCCCGAATGGCGTTCCAGCAAGGGAATGCAGATTTCTTCGGTGGCGCCCGGATAGACGGTCGATTCGAAAATGACGGTGGCGCCACGCTTCATGTGGCGCCCGGCCGTGGCGCTGGCGCCGGCCAGGGCGGAAAAATCGGGATTGTGCGCGCTGTCGACGGGCGTGGGCACGGCAACGATGATGAAGTCGGCCAGCATCAGTTCGGCCGGATCGCAGCTCACGCTGAGCCAGCGTGCGGCGCGCAATTGCTCCGTGCTCACTTCGCCGGTGGGATCGACGCCTTCCCGGTAGCTGGCCACCTTGCGCGCCGACAAATCGAAACCGATGGTGCGCTGGCGCGCGCCAAACGCCACCGCCAGCTGCAGTCCCACATAACCGAGTCCTACCACCGCCACCACGCCTGCTTCCTTGTCCATGGTTGTTCGCTCCATCTGGTTGCCGGCCGGTTTGCCGCCGTCTGGAAATTCTACGGTTGCGTCCAGCACCATTCTTGAGCCGGAACAAGAAAGTCCATGCCGTGCCGGAAGCTGCCGCGCGCAATCGCCTGCGTGTTGAGCCTCATCAACAGGCACGATGTCCAACTTTCCTACCCTGTGCTGTGCCCTTCCTGCCAACGCCGCCATCGGAGAATTTCATGCGCCACACCCATCCCGTGATCAGCCTCGCCGCGCTGTCGCTGTGCGCCACCCTGCTGCTGGCCTGCAATGGCGGCCAGAGCAGTGCCAGCCTGCTGGCCGACGCCCAGCTGTACCAGCAGAAAGGCGAGCCGCGCGCCGCCATTATCCAGCTGAAGAATTTGCTGCAAAAGGAAGCGGACAACGCCGCCGCGCGCCTGCTGCTGGGCAGCATCTATCTCGACACGGGTGACGCCTTGTCGGCGGAAAAGGAATTGCGCAAGGCGCAAACCCTGGGCTCGGCACCTGCCGAGGTACTGCCGCTGCTGGGCAAGGCCTGGCTGATGCTGGGCCAGTTCGAGCGGGTGTTGAAAGAATTGCCGGGCGATCCGGCCCAGCCGACCGCCGTCCTGGCCCTGCGCGGCGACGCCTTGCTGGCCCTCGGGCGCCACGAGGAAGCGCGCGCCTTGTTTGCCGGCATGCAGCAACGCCAGCCGGGCCAGACCGAAGCGCTGCTGGGACTGGCGCGACTGGCCGCGCTCGACGGACAAATCGCCGCGGCGCAACTGCTGAGCGAACAGGCCTTGAAAGGCAGTCCGGACAGCCTGGAAGCGCTGCGCCTGCAAGGCGACCTGCAACGCCTGCAGGGCAACAATGGCCCGGCGCGGCTGGCTTACCAGCAGATTCTCAAGCTCAAGCCGGACCAGGTGCAGGCGCGCATCGAACTGGCGAATCTCGATATCACGGAGAACAAGTTTGCCGACGCGGCCGCGCAACTGGCCGCCGCGCGCAAGAGTGCGCCCGGCAACCTGGGCGTGCTGCAGGCGCAGGCCCTGCTCGATTTTCGCCAGGGCAAATTCAAGGCGGCGCTGGAAGGCTTGCAACTGGTGCTCAAGGCGGCCCCCGAACACCCGCCGGCGCTGCTGCTGGCGGGCGCCGTGCAACTGGCGCTCGGTGCGCCGCAACCAGCGGAAAATTATCTGCAACCGTTTCTTGCCGCCCACCCCAAGCACCTGTATGCGAGCAAGATGATGGCCTCGATCGAAATGGGGCGAGGCAAGACCGATGCGGCGATCGACCTGCTGCAGCCTTTGCTGGTCACCTTTCCCGACGACGTGGAACTGCTGTCACTGGTGGGTGAGGCGCACCTGCGCGCCGGCCATTATGACAAGGCCAGCGGCTACTTTGAAAAAGCCAGCCTGCTGGCGCCTGGCACGTCCAAGCTGCACATGGCGCTGGGCGTGAGCCGCGTGGGCCAGGGCGAAAGCGCGCGCGCCGTCAGCGAGCTGGAACGCGCCAGCGTGCTCGATAGCAAAACGCCGCAGGCCGGCACCATGCTGGTGATGACCTTGCTGCGCAACAAGGACAATGCGAAGGCCCTGGCCGCCGTGCAGGCGATGGAAAAGCAGCATGGCAGCAATCCGCTGGTGCTGAACCTGAAAGGCGGCGTCTATCTGGCCTTGAGCGATTTGCGGGCCGCGCGCGACAGCTTCGAGCAGGCGCTGGCCATCGACGCGCGCTATCTGCCGGCCCTGAACAACCTGGCGCAGATCGACATGGCCGAGAAAAAGCCGGAGCGCGCCAGACAGCGTTTTGAGGCGGCCTTGGCGAAAGACCCGAAAAACCCGGACCTGGCCGCCGCACTGGCCAAGCTGGCGGCCTCGCAAGGCAAGCTCGACGAAGCGCAGCGCTGGCTGGAAAGAGCCCATGCCGACCATCCCGACGCCGTCGCGCCAGCCCTGCTGCTGAGCAATTTCTATCTGAAAACCGGCGCCACCGGCAAGGCCCTGGCGCTGGCGCGCCGCTTGCAAAGCGGCCATCCCGAGGATGCCGACGCCCTGGCGCTGCGCGCGCAAGTCGAGTACAGCGCCGGCGAGGCGCGCGCCGCGCTCGACAGCTATACCAAACTGGCGATGCTGCGCACCACCTCGGCACCCTTGCAGATGCGCATTTCCAGCCTGCACCTGGCGCTGGGCGATTCGGCCAGCGCACTGCAGGCGGCCAGGCGCGCACAACTGATCGAGCCGGCCTTGCTCGACGCGCAGGTGGTCGAAGTGGCGCTGCTGCTGGACTTGAAGCGTACGCGCGAAGCGCTGGCCGTGGCGCGCAAGGTGCAGCAGCAGCAGCCGAAGCTGGCGGCCGGCTACAAGCTGGAAGGTGATGTGCTGATGGAACAGAAACAGCCGCGCGAGGCCTTGAAGCTGTATGAGCAGGCTTTTCAAATCAGCAGGATCGGTCACCTGCAAGTGCAGATCTACCGCGCCATGCTGGCGGCCGGCCAGGAAAAACAGGCCGATGCGCGCATCGACGCCTGGCTCAAGGAGCAGCCCGACGACAAGGCGACACGGCTGTACCTGGCCGGTGCCAAGCTTCAAGCCAAGCAATATCGGGCCGCCATCGCGCAATACCAGCAGGTGGTCGCGCGCGATGCCGGCAATGTGGTGGCGCTCAATGACCTGGCCTGGGCTTACCAGCAAGACAAAGACGAGCGCGCGCTGACCACCGCCGAGCAGGCCCACAAGCTGGCGCCCGACAACCCGGCCGTGCTCGATACCCTGGGCTGGATCACGCTCGAGCATGGCGATGGCAAACGCGCCATCGAACTGCTGCGCCGCGCGGCCAGCCTGGCGCCGAATGCCGCCGAGATTCAATACCACCTGGGCGCGGCGCTGGCGGAAAATGGCGACAAGGCGGGCGCGCGCAAGCAACTCGAGCAACTGCTGGCCGCCAACAAGGACTTCGCGCAGCGCGCCGAGGCCCAGGCGCTGCTGGCACGGCTCTAGCCGATGGCCATGATCGCCGCGCGGCTGCTGGCCCTGGCCGCCGGCCTGGCCTGCCTGGCGGCGCTGGGCCAATATCCGCTGGGTCACGGCTGGCCCGTCTGGCTGTTGTACGCCTTGCTGCCGATCTACTTCCTGCTGCTGTGCTGGCGCCCCGCGGTGTGGCTGTTCTGCCTGCCCGCGCTGTTGCCAGTGCTGGACCTGGCGCCATGGACCGGCTGGTTTTTTTTCGAAGAAATCGATTTGCTGCTGTTGCTGACCGTGACTTGCGGCTATTGGCGCTGGCGCACCGGCGCCACGCGGCTGGCGCTGGCGCCGGGCGCGCGCCTGTGGCTGGTCCTGGTCAGCGCGGCGGCGCTGGCGGCCCTGCTGCGCGGCGTGTTTTCCGCGCAACTGCCGCCTGACGCCTTGAATGCCTGGAACAATTACCTGAGTCCCTATAACAGCCTGCGCCTGGGCAAGGCCTGGTGCTGGGCCATGCTGTTGCTGCCGCTGCTGCTGCGCGATGCCGCCAATGACGGCTTGCGCCGCCTGGCGCTGCCCGGCATGCTGTGCGGCCTGGGCCTGGTCGCCCTGTGCGCGCTGTGGGAGCGGGCGGTGTTTCCCGGCGTATTCAATCTGTCCAGCGACTACCGCATCACGGCGCCGTTTTCCGCCATGCACACGGGCGGCGCGGCGCTCGACGGCTATCTGGCCCTGTCCTTGCCGTTTGCGGCGCTGTGGCTGGCCCGCGCCCGCTCCCGCCGGCCAGCCATCGCCGCCTTGCTGCTGCTGGGACTGGTACTGCATGCGGCCATGGCCACTTTTTCGCGCGCCCTGTATGCGGCCCTGCCGGTGGCCGCCATCACCGGCCTGGCTTGCTGGCAACTGGCGCATGGCCGGCATGCTCGGCAGCGCTGGTCGGCGCGCCGCGCCAGTGCCGGCTTGCTGCTGGGCGTGGGCGCGGCGGCATTGCTGGTGCTGATGTTCCAGGCCGCCGGCTACCGTGGCTTGCTGGCGGCCATCGTGCTGCTGCTTGGCGCCTTTGTGCTGGCCACGCGCGCCTTGCCCTGGCGCCTGGCGCCGGCCAGCGTGCTGTGCGCGCTGGCACTGCAGGCCAGCCTGGCGGCGCTGTGGCCAACCGACCCGGCCCACGGCCTGCTGAAGGCGCCGTATGCGCTGTTCCTGCTGTCGAGTTTGCTGTTGGCGTGTAGCCTGTGGCGCCAGTGGCTGCCGCTGGCCATCATGGCTTTGAGCATGATGGCGTGCAATACGGCCTGGATAGGCTGGCACTGGGCCGGCGCCATCGGCTTGCGGCCGGCCGCGCTGGTGCTGCTGCTGGCGGCCCTGCTGTTGCTGAACAGCCGGTTGCGCCCGCCCTTGTGGCGCATGGGGCGCGCCAGCCTCGGCGTGGCCGCCTCGGCGGCGGTGATGCTGATGCTGGCGATTCCCGTCTCGGCCAGCTATTACGCCAACGAACGCTTCGCCACCACCGCCGGCGACTGGCAAGGCCGGCTGCGCCACTGGCGCGGCGTCCTGGCGATGATGCCGGCCGACTGGGCCAGCACGGTCTTCGGCATGGGCACCGGTACCTTTCCGGCCAGTTATTTCTGGCGCAACACCGTGGGCGACGTGCCGGCCCGCCTGGCCTATGCCGACGAGGCAGAGGCAGGTAACCGCTATCTGCGCCTGGCCAGTCCCGGCTACCGCGCCGGCTATGGCGAACTGCTGCGCCTGTTGCAGCGCGTGAGCGTGCGGCCCGACACCCACTACGCGCTGGCGCTCGACGTGCGCCGCCACGGCCCCATGCCGGTGCTGCAACTGAAGCTGTGCCAGCGGCAACTGCTGTATGCGCAATACTGCGTGCACGCGCCCCTGCGCCTGTTGCCGCCCACGCCGGCTTTACCGCAGTGGCAACCGCAGTGGCAACATTACCAGATGACCATCGACAGCGCCCGCCTGGGCGGCGGTTCCTGGCTGCTGCGTGCGCCGGTGCAGCTGGAACTGGCCGCCGGCGGCCAGGCCGATCCCGCAGTCATCGACGTCGACAACCTCAGCCTGCGCGCGCCGGACGGCGAGGAACTGCTGGCCAACGGCAGCTTCAGCAAGGCGAATGATTACTGGTTCTTCAGCAGCGACCACCACCACCTGCCCTGGCATATCAAGAACCTGTGGCTGCACCTGCATGTCGAATCCGGCCTGTTCGGCCTGCTTTCCATGCTGGGCCTGTTTGTGCTGGCCTGCGCGAACCTGGTACGGCGCGCGGCGCAGGCGGGACCCGGCGCCGATGGCGCGGCCGCCATGCTGGCCGGGCTGGCCGGCTTCATGGCGATCGGCGTGTTCGACAGCCTGCTCGACGTGCCGCGCATCGCCCTGCTGTTCTACATGCTGCTGCTGTGCGCGCTGCTGCGGCCATCCATCTCCCCTGTTCCTGATAGTGAAAGGCCGCCGCGATGAAAACCTTGCTGCTGTTGTGCCTGTTATTGCCATGTGGCTTGCCTGCCGCCCGCGCGCAGGTCCAGCCGCAATCGCTGGAACAGGTGATCGCGCGCGTCAAGCCGGCGATTGTCGGCATCGGCAGCCATCAGAAGACGCGCACGCCGGCCATCCAGTTCATCGGCACCGGCTTTGCCACCGGTGACGGCCTGAGCGTGCTGACCTGCGCGCATGTGATCGAAAAGCTGCTGGCGGCCAATCCCGGCGAGACCATCGGCATCCTGACGGGCCAAGGCGAGGTCGCGCAGTTTCGCGCCGCTACCGTGCAGGCGCTTGACGCCGAACACGACCTGGCCTTGCTGCGCCTGTCCGGCACGCCCTTGCCGGCCCTGCAACTGGGCGACGCGGCCGAGGTGCGCGAAGGCCAGGCCATGGCGTTTACAGGCTTTCCGCTCGGCACCCTGCTGGGCCTGCACCATGTGACGCACCGCGCCATGGTGTCGGCGCTCACGCCCGTGGTATTACCCGGCGCCAACGCGCTGCGGCTGGACCCGAAACAGCTGGCGCAGCTGCAAAAGGCGCCGTACACGGTGTTCCAGCTGGATGCGACGGCCTATCCGGGCAGCAGCGGCAGCCCCCTGTTCGATCCGCAGACCGGCCTGGTGTACGGCATTGTCAACATGGTCTATGTCAAGGGCCTGAAGGAAGCGGCCGTGACCGCGCCGAGCGGCATCACCTACGCCATCCCGGGCCGCCACATGCAAGCGCTGCTATTGAAAAACAATGCGCTCAGTTCCGCCCCTGCCGCAGGCGCTCGGTAATGCCAGGCTCATCCCATGTAGGAAAAAAAAAGGGATAAAACGAGCGCTCGCCACCGTGTTGCTCCATCAGGCCGCCGTACTTGCGGATCTGCTCGCCCATATAGGCCAGGTCCAGCCGCAGCAGCACGGCCGGCGCGCCCACGCGCGTACATTCCCGCTCGCCGCCGAAGTCCTTGAAGCCCAGCATGCGCTTGTAGAACACCACGTGGCGCGGGTTGACTTCGATCACGTAATCGGTAAAGCGGTGGATATTGTGTGCGTAGATATACGAGATATGAATCAGCGCGGCAAACACGCGCTTGCTGACGCCCTTGTCGATCGCCAGGCGCGATGGTTCGCACAGGCGCCGGCCCTGTGCGCGCAGGACGTCGAGCTTGTCGCGGAAGTTGTCGTCGGCGGGCAGCCCGGTTTCCTCGTTATCGAGGCACAGGGTCATGGTGCCGACCGTGTCGCCGGCCGTTTCGGCAAACAGCGTGATTTTATTGAGCGCGTGGGCGATGCCGGGATCGACCGCGTAGCCGCGCCAGCCGTACATCTTGCGGATCAGCAGGCTGGCGGCCTCGCGCCGGCCGCGCGAGTTGGCCATGCGGATATGAAAGCGCTGCAGGTCGATTTCATGCTCCATGGCCGGATCGATCTTGCCTTCGCCCACTACCAGGTCGCTGAGACCGACCGGGCTGTCAAACGAAATTATGGGGTCATCTTCAAAGCTCATCTTGTCCTCGCTGTCGTGGCGGTTCGTCCTGAGACGAACTGATGCCAATGCCATGTGACAAGACCTGAACTGAAGAAGTTCCCGCAATCGCTAGAAAAATCAGAAGAATTTACATATTCAGTGACTAAATACAAATATAAATTTGCTTTTTTATATGCAATAGCAAATAAAAATGCACTTTTGATAGGCGGCAAGTTTAAAAGAAACTCTCGGGTATCAGCAGCACATCGCCGGGCCGCATCATGATGTTTGCGGAAATATCGCCATCGCGCAACAAGTCATCGAGCCGCACGCGCAGCTGCTGCTGCGCCCCCTCGCGCATGCGGATCACGCTGGCTTTGTTGCCGGCCGCAAAGTCGGTAATGCCGCCGACGGTGATCAGGACGTCCATCAGCGACATGCCCTGGCGGTAAGGCAGCGCCTGCGGCTTGGCCGCCGCGCCGATCACGCGGATCTGTTCCGCATACGGTCCGGCAAAATTGGTGACGATCACGGTCACCACCGGCTGCTGGATGAACTTGCCCAGCGCCTGCTCGATATCGCGCGCCAGCTGGGTCGAGGTCTTGCCACTGGCCATCAGGTCCTCCACCAGTGGCGTGGTGATCTTGCCGTCGGGCCGCACCGCCACCGTCAGCGACACTTCGGGATTGCGCCAGACCAGGATATTGACGGAGTCGCCCGGCCCGATCAGGTAGTCGTGCAGCGGGGCGCTGTCTTCGGCCGGCGCCAGCGCGTGCTGCGTACGGCAGCCGGCCAGCAACACGATGGCGCTGGCGCAGGCCAGGACGCGGGTGATCAGGGCGCGGCGTAACAGGTTCATGCTGTTTCCTTCAAAAGAGACGGCGCTGCAAAGCCCGGCTGGGCCGGGAACTTCCCATGATTAGTAAAAGCGGCCTGGTGTCTCTTGAGGAGTATCAAGAAGCAATCATCTTGGGAAATTTTGTGGCGGGCGCGCCCTATACTTTGTTCACTCGACAAGAAAATACGCCGTTTTCGCCTATCCACGCCCTGCACCGTACCCTGAAGGAAGCGACATGGAGGATTTGATACAGCAAGTGCTCTCGGCCCTGAAAGGCATCTGGAAGTACCGCTGGCACGCGGTGCTGGTGGCCTGGCTGGTGGCAATTGCCGGTTTTATCAAGGTGATCAGCCTGCCGGACAACTACCAGACCTCGGCGCGCGTGTTTGTCGATACGCAAACCATCCTCAAGCCCCTGATGGCCGGCATGACCAGCGTGCCCAATACCGAACAGCAGGTGGCCATCATGAGCCGCACCTTGCTCAGCCGGCCGAATGTCGAACGGGTGATGCGCATGGTGGACCTGGACCTCGACTCGCGCACCGTGCGCGAACATGAAGCCCAGCTCGATGACCTGATGCGCAACATCAAGATCAGCGGCACCAATGCCTATGACATCTACACCATCAGCTATAGCGGCCCGCAACCGAAAGTGACGCGCGACGTGGTGCAAAGCCTGCTGACCATCTTTGTCGAGGGCAGTTTCCAGGGCAAGAAAGGCGACTCGCAAAAGGCGGTGCAATTCATCGACGAACAGATCAAGAACTATGAAGACAAGCTGAGCGCAGCGGAAAACCTGATGAAGGATTTCAAGATCCGCAACAACATGCTGCTGCCGCGCCAGGGCATCGACTACGGCGGCCAGCTGTTGCAAATGTCCGACAGCCTCAACAACGCCAAGCTGGAACTGCTGGAAGCGGAGCAGTCGCGCAAGGCCATCCTGAGCCAGATCGAGGGTGACGAACCGGTGCTGGATCTCGAACCGACGGCGGCGGCCATCAGCAATCCCGAGCTCGACGAACGCATCGCCACCATCAATAAAAACCTCGACAGCCTGCGCATGCAGTACACGGAATTGCATCCTGACATCGTGGCCTCGAAGCGGCTGGTGGCCCAGCTGGAAGAACGCAAGATCGCGGAAAGCAAGCTGCGCTCGGCAACAAGCGACCCCGGCAAGAACTACAGCCCCATGCTGCAACAGCTGAAAGTGGCGCTGACCGAAGCGGACGCCAAGGTGGCCGCCATCAAGGCGCGGGTGGCGGAATACACGGCCCGCAACGAACGGCTGCTGGCGCACAGCAACGCCGTGCCCGAAGTGGAATCGCAACTGGCCCAGCTGAACCGTGATTACGTGATCAACAAGGAAAACTATGAAAAGCTGATCGGCCGGCGCGAGGCGGCCAAGCTGTCGGGCGAACTGAGCTCCACCACCGACATGATGGCCTTCAAGATCATCGATCCGCCCACAGTGCCGCTGACGCCGGTCGGCCCGAACCGGCCGCTGCTGTTCAGCGTGGCGCTGGCGGCGGCGCTGGTGGCCGGCGTGGCCGCGGCCCTGTTGATCAGCCAGATCAGGCCGACCTTCCTCAGCCCGGCCGAATTGCGCGACGCCACCGGCTTGAGCGTATTGGGCACGGTGGCGATGAACTGGACCGAGCAGCAGCAGACGCGCCAGCGCCGCGCCCGCTATGCCTTCAGCGCCTGCCTGGGCAGCCTGTTCATGCTGTACGGCGGCGTGGTGGCGGCCGCCTTGCTCAAATTCTAGATGCTGGCACGGGAGACACGATGGATACCAATGCAGACGACGCACGGCAAGCCGGTAATGGCGCGCCGCTGGAAGTGGCCGAGGCCGCCACGCCTTACGAGGTCGATGGCGCCACAGGCGACGTTACCCCGGACAGCACCCCGGCCTCGCCCAATTACCGCGCGCTGAACCTGGCCAGGCTGCAGGCCCAGGGCATGGTCACCCACGACGGCGGGCGCACCTCGGTGGCCGAGGATTTCCGCATCATCAAGCGCCCGCTGCTGCGCAACGCGCGCGCCACCGGCGCCGACGCCATCCGCCACGGCAACCTGATCGTCGTCACCAGCGCCATGCCGGGCGAAGGCAAGACCTATTGCGCCGTCAACCTGGCCATGAGCATCGCCATGGAAATGGACATGACGGTGCTGCTGGTCGACGCCGACGTGGCGCGCCCGTCGGTGCTGAAAGTGCTGGGACTGCCACCCGAACCGGGGCTGATGGACGTGCTGCTCGACGAGCGCCTGGAAATGGCCGACGTGATCCTGAAAACCAATGTCGCCACCCTCAGCATCTTGCCGGCCGGACGCAGCAACAAGCACGCCACGGAACTGCTGGCCAGCCGCGCCATGAGCCGCATGCTCAGTGAAATCGCCAGCCGCTATGCCGACCGCATCGTCGTGTTCGACTCGCCGCCACTGCTGATCACCAGCGAAGCCCATGCGCTGGTGGGCCAGATGGGCCAGGTGGTGATGGTGGTCGAAGCGGAAACCACCACCCAGCATGCGGTCAAGGAAGCCTTGCGCCAGATCGAATCGTGCGAACACATCCACCTGATCTATAACAAGACCAAGGGTTTCCCCGGCAACGAATACTACGGTTATGGCTATTACGACTAGCCCGGCCGGCGCGCTGGCGCCGTGGCTGCTGCTATTGGTGGCGCCACCGGCGGCGGCCCTGGACTGGCTGGTGGCGCCCTCGCTGCGCCTGCGTGAAAGCTATACCGACAACGCGCTGCTGGCGCCGCCGGGCCAGGAGAAAACCGACTTCATCACCGAAATCGCGCCCGCCATCGCCGTGATCGCCACCGGTCCGCGCCTGCAGGTCCACCTCGACGCCAGCTGGCGCAAGTTCTTGTCGCGCCAGCGCGCCGACTCCGACACCGTGCAACTGCAGGCGGGCGTCAATGCCGAACTGGTGCATGACTGGTTCTACCTGGACGGACACGCCAGCGTCAGCCGGCAGAACGTGTCGCCGTTCGGCGTGCCCGTGATCGATGCCTTGCCCGACAGCAGCAACCAGAGCACCGTGCGCGCCACCGTCGTCAGCCCCTACCTGCGGCACCGCTTTCGCGGCCTGGGCACCTTTGATGCACGCTATACGCGCGCCGACGTGTCGAGCGAAAACAATCTGCTGTCTACCCACAGCGACGAGCTGCAGGTGCTGCTCGGTGGCGAACCGCGCGGACGGGGCTGGACCTGGAACGCCAGCTATGAGGTGCGCCGCACCGAGGACAGCGTGCTGCCGCCGCAACGCAAGGAGCGCGCCAGCGTCGGCCTGCGCTACCCGTTCAGCCGTACCTGGTCGGGCACGGCCAGCGTCGGCACGGAAAAGGAAGGCTACGAGGCCAGCGACGGGCGCAATCCGCAAGGCCGTTTCTGGTCGCTCGGCGGCGTGTGGACGCCGTCCTCGCGCACCAGCGTCGCTTTCAGCACGGGCCGGCGCTTCTTCGGCCAGACCTACAGCCTGGACGCGCGTTTCCTGCAGCGCCACAACAACTGGTCGCTGCAATACAGCGAGGACATCACCACCATGCCGGCGCAATTCCTGCGCCTGGGCGACAGCGACGCGGCCGGCCTGCTGGACCAGCTGTGGCGCGGCATCTTTCCCAACGCCCAAGACCGGCGCCTGCGCATCGATGCCTTCCTGCGCTACGCCCAGGCGCAGGATCCGCAGCTGGGCGGCCTGAACTACTTCAGCCACCGCTACTACCTGCAAAAGCAGCTGAAACTGAACATGGTGCGCGCCACGCCGAAAAGCACCCTGATACTGGGCGTGTCGGCGGTCGACCGCACGGCGCAGACGAATAGCGGTGTCGACAGCGGCTTGCTGCCCGATATCGACCTGAGCACGTCGGACCGCACGCGCCAGCTGGGCGCCAGCGCCGGCTGGAGCTGGCGTTCCTCCTCGCGCGGCAGCGTCAACGTGCAGGCCGGCTACGCCAGCGCGCGCTCGCTCAGCGTGCCGCGACGCGACGACAATATCACGTTCACGGCCGGCTACAGCCGTGTGCTGCGGTCGAACATGACGGCGGCGGTCGACCTGCGCCGCACCCAGCACCGCAGCAACCGCGGCGGAGATTTTCGCGAAAACGGCGTCAGCGCCACGCTCACCATGCGATTCTAAGGAGGTCCCATGCTTGACCCTGTCCTGCCATCCGCACGGCCGCATCTGCTGTGCATCGTTGCCGCGCGGCCCAATCTGATGAAAATGGCGCCTATCCTGGCGGCGTTTGCAACAGTGGCGCCACAGGTGCGTATCAGCCTGGTGCATACCGGCCAACATTACGATACGGCCATGAACGCGCAGGTCTTTGCCGACCTGGGCCTGCGCGCGCCCGACATCAACCTCGAGGTCGGCTCGGGCAGCCACGCGCATCAGACGGCCGAGATCATGCGCCGTTATGAAACCGTGCATCTCGACCTGGCTCCGCACGCCGTGCTGGTGGTGGGCGACGTCAATTCCACCCTGGCCTGCGCGCTGGTGGCGGCCAAGCTGGGCACGCCGGTGATCCATGTCGAGGCGGGCTTGCGCAGCGGCGACCGCGCCATGCCGGAAGAAATCAACCGCGTGCTGACCGATCAATTGTCGGCGCTGCTGTTTACCAGCGAAGCGGGGGCGCGCGCCAATTTGCTGCGCGAAGGCATCGCCGAGGAGCGCATCCATTTTGCCGGCAATGTGATGATCGACAGCCTGCTGCGCCAGTTGCCCGACGCCGTGCCGCCGCGCATCAGCCTGCAGGCCCACGGCCACGACTACCCGCCCGCGTATGGCCTGTTGACCTTGCACCGGCCATCGAACGTCGACGATGGCGCGCGCCTGGCCGCGCTGATGGAGGCCATGTGCAGCCTGTCGGCGCAGCTGCCGCTGTTGTTTCCCGTCCATCCGCGTACCCGCGGGATGCTGGAAAAAACCGGCCTGGAGCGGCTGCTGCGCGAGCATGCCGTCGTGCTGCTGCCGCCGCTGGGCTACCTGGAAATGCTGGGCCTGATGCAGGGCGCGCGCCTAGTGCTGACCGATTCGGGCGGCATCCAGGAAGAAACCACGGCGCTGGGCGTGCCCTGCCTGACCTTGCGCGACAACACCGAGCGCCCCGTCACCGTCGACGAAGGGACCAATGTCATCGCCGGCACCGACCCAGCCGCCATCCTGTCGCTGGCGCGCCAGGTGCTGCGCACGGGCGGCAAGCGCGGGCGCATTCCGCCATACTGGGACGGCCATGCCGCCGAGCGCATCGCCAGCGCCACCGCGCAATGGCTATCCGCCCGGCTTGCGCCATGAACCCGACTACCGTGCGCAACGCGCTGACCATCGACGTCGAGGATTATTTTCAGGTCTCGGCCTTTGCGCCCCACATCGCCCGCGCCGACTGGCCGCGCCTGGAGTGCCGGGTCGAGGCCAACGTCGAGCGCATCCTGCTGCTGCTGGACGACAAGGGCATCCACGCCACCTTCTTTACCCTGGGCTGGATCGCCGAACGCTATCCCGCCATGCTGCGCCGCGTGGCCGCCGCCGGCCATGAAGTGGCCAGCCACGGCCATGCCCACCTGCGCGCCTCGCAACAGTCGCGCATCGAATTCCTGCACGATGTGGTGCTCAGCAAGAGCATCCTCGAACAACTGACGGGCCAGGCGGTGCTGGGCTACCGCGCCCCCAGCTTTTCCATCGGCGCGGCCAATCTGTGGGCCTTCGATGTGCTGTGTGAAGCGGGCTACCGCTACAGTTCCAGCATCTACCCGATCCGCCACGACCATTACGGCATGCCCGACGCACCGCGCTTCGCCTGGCGTCCGCGCGGCGCGCAGGGCGTGCTGGAATTGCCGGTCAGCACGGTGCGCCTGGGCAGCCGCAATTATCCGGCCGGCGGCGGCGGCTACTTTCGCCTGCTGCCCTATCCATTGTCGCGCTGGCTTTTGCGCCGCATCAATTCGCGCGATGGCCAGGCTGGCATATTCTATTTTCACCCTTGGGAGCTCGATCCGGGGCAACCGCGGCCGCTTGGGCCGGGCTGGAAGACCCGTTTTCGCCACTACCTGAACCTGGCGCGGATGGAGGCGCGGCTGGCACGCCTGACGAGCGATTTTGCCTGGGACCGCATGGACCGCATTTTTCTTGAGGGCACATGATGCATGAGGCGCGCCACTTTACCGACAGCGCGGCGGACGTGATTGCCGCCGCCCAGCGCAGCAGCGCGATCACCATCCGCACGCTGCTGCCGCAAGACCATGGGCGCTGGGACGCCTTCGTGCACAGCTGCCCCGACGCCACCTTTTTTCACCGCGCCGGCTGGCAAACCATCATGGAGCAAGGCTTGGGCCACGCCAGCCATTTCCTGTATGCCGAACAGAACGGCCGCATCCTGGGCGTGCTGCCGCTGGTGCACCTGCGCGGCCTGCTGTGCGGCAAGGCGCTCGTCTCCCTGCCCTTCTGCGTGTATGGCGGCATTGCCGCGGTCGACCCGCAGGCCAGGCGCGCGCTGGACGCACGGGCCCAGCACCTGGCGCGCGAACTGGAGGTAGGCCACCTGGAGTACCGCCAGCGCGACGGCGACATTCCCGACGGCTGGCAAGGCAAGCCGCTGTACGCCACCTTCCGCAAGACCCTGCTGGCCGATGACGAGCAAAACCTGCTGGCGATCCCGCGCAAGCAGCGCGCCGTCTTGCGCAAGGCCATCGCCGCCGGCCTGCACAGCGCCGTCGACGACGATCTCGATCGATTCTTCCCCCTGTATGCGGCCAGCGTGCACCGTCTGGGCACGCCCGTGTTCGCGCGACGCCACTTTGCTTTGCTGCGCACGGTGTTCGGCGACGATTGCGACATCCTTACCGTCTGCCAGGGCCAGCAGGCGCAGGCCAGCGTGCTGTCGTTTTATTTTCGCGGCGAAGTGCTGCCATATTATGGCGCCGGCAGCGTGCTGGCGCGCAGCAGCGGCGCCAACGATTTCATGTACTGGGAACTGATGCGGCGCGCCGGCACGCGCGGCGTGCGCCAGTTCGATTTCGGCCGCAGCAAGCTGGGCACGGGCGCCTTTGACTTCAAGAAAAACTGGGGCTTTGCGCCGCAGTCGCTGCCCTATGCCTACAAGCTGATCCGCGCGGCCGCACTGCCCGACATCAATCCCCTCAACCCCAAGTACGCGCTGTTCATCCGCGCCTGGCGCCGCCTGCCGCTGCCGCTGGCCAATCTGCTGGGGCCGCATCTTGTGCGGCAGCTGGGCTAGCCATGCGCGAACTGCTCTTTATCACGCACCGGCTGCCGTATCCGCCCAACAAGGGCGACAAGATACGTTCCTGGCATATGTTGCAATACCTGAGCCGGCATTTCCGCGTGCACCTGGGCTGCTTTATCGACGATGAAGCCGACTGGCAATACACGCGCCAGGTGGCCGCCCTGTGCGCCAGCACGCGCTTTGTCGACTTGCGTTTGACGGCGGCCCGCTGGCGCGCCGTGCAGGCCCTGCTGTCGCGCCAGGCCATGAGCGTGCAGTACTACCGCGACGCGAGCCTGCTGGCATGGGTGGACGGCCTGCTGGCGAGCGGCAAGGTACGCCATGCGCTGGCGTTTTCCGGCCCCATGGCGCAGTACATCGACGGCAGCGGCGCACGCCATCTGCACCGCGTGATCGACTTTGTCGATGTCGATTCCGACAAATGGCGCCAGTATGGCGACAGCAAACCGTGGCCCTTGTCGCAGTTGTACCGGCGCGAGTCGCAGCAGCTGCTGCAGTATGAGCGCCATATCGCGCAGCAGTTTGCCGCCGCCAGTTTTGTCTCGGAAGCCGAAGCGGCCCTGTTCCGCCTGTGCGCCCCGATGGCGCGGCGCAAGACGCGCCACTTCAATAACGGCGTCGACAGCGTCTACTTTGCACCCGGCGCGTGTGCCGCCGATCCGTATCCGCCCGGCACCCAAGTACTGGTATTCACGGGCGCCATGGATTACTGGCCGAATATCGACGCCGTGCAGTGGTTCGTGCGCCATGTGTGGCCGGCCCTGCGGCGCCAGTTTCCGCAACTGCTCTTTTATATTGTCGGCAGCCGGCCGGCGCCGCGCGTGCAGGCCCTGGCCAAGGTTGCCGGCGTGACCATCACCGGCGCGGTGGACGATATCCGCCCCTATCTGGCGGGCGCCACCCTGGCGGTGGCGCCGCTGCGCATTGCGCGCGGGGTGCAGAACAAGGTCCTGGAGGCGATGGCGATGGGCAAAATCGTCCTGGCGTCGCCGCAGGCGCTCGAAGGCATCGCCGCCCAGCCCGGGCTGGAACTGCTGCTCGCGCGTGACGAGGCCGAGTTCATTCACCATGCGGCGCGCGTGCTGCGCGCCGCCGCCCAGCCAGGCGCAAGCGTGGATATGGGCGCTTGCGCGCGCCAGATGATCTTGCAAGATTATCAATGGGAAAGCAATTTGCAGGCCTTGGGCGCCATGCTCGACCTCAAGCCGCACCCCGTGCAGCAAGGCACACCCGGCGCTACCGCCAGCCTGCGGCCGGTGCAAGAATCGGAAGCGCCATGACGCTGGCCTCGCCCACCGTCGCGGCCAGCATGCCGTCGCCACAGCCGATGTGGCCGGTGCCGGCGCCCGCCGCGCCCAGCCATGGCGTGCCGCTCCTGATGCTGGCCATGGCCACCATCGTGCTGTTGTACCACGCCACTTTCTGGGGCATGCTGGAAGTCTGGTCGCGCTCGCAGACCTTCGCCCATGGTTTTTTGATCGTGCCGATCAGCCTGTGGCTGGCATGGCGCCAGCGCGCGCGCCTGGCCGCCCTGCCGCCGCGCCCGTCGATGGCGGGCGTGCTGCTGCTGTTCGTGCTGGGTGTGGTGTGGCTGCTGGCCGATCTGGCCTACGTGCAAGTGGCCGAGCAATATGCGGCCACCGCCATGCTGCCCGCTTCCGTGCTGGCCATCCTGGGCTGGCCAGCCCTGCGCTTGCTGGCCTTTCCACTGAGCTACCTGTTCCTGGCCGTGCCCTTCGGCGAAGTGTTTTTGCCACCCCTGATCGACTTTACGGCCGGTTTCACGGTCGGCGCGCTGCACTTGTCGGGCGTGCCGGTATTCAGGGACGGCAATTATTTTTCCCTGCCTAGCGGCAACTGGTCGGTGGTCGAAGCCTGCAGCGGGCTGCGCTACGTGATCGCCTCGCTGGCCCTCGGTGCGCTGTTTGCCCACCTGCACTTTCGCAGCACGCGCCGGCGCCTGGCCGTGATGGCCTGCGCGCTGCTGGTGCCGATCCTGGCCAACGGCGTGCGCGCCTGGCTGATCGTCATGCTGGGCCACCACAGCGACATGCGCCTGGCCGTCGGTGTCGATCACCTGGTGTATGGCTGGCTGTTTTTCGGCCTGGTGATGCTGTTGCTGTTGCTGCTCGCCAGCCGCTGGCGCGAACGCATGCCGGCACTGACCTTGGCCACCAACCAGGCCATGCCGCCGCACGGCGCCCTGCGGGCCGCCGTCAAGGCAGCGGCCGCCTGCATCGTGATCGCGGCCGCCTGGCCGGCGCTGGCCTGGCGCAGCGAGGAAGCGCCGCCACCGGAGCGCCAGACCACGCAACTGGCCCTGCCGGCGCCGCCCGGCTGGCGCCTGGTGCCCGCCAGTGCGCCCGACTGGAGCGCCACCCTGGCGGGCGCGCCGCTGCGCCTGCACGCCACCTATCGGCAAGGCTCGTCCGAAGTGAACCTGCAACTGGCCTGGTATGCGCACCAGGCGCGCCATGCCGAACTGCTCACGCACCAGGTCACGCCGTTCGGCGCGCGCTGGCTGCCGCTGGGACAGCAGACGCGCCGCTTGCGCCTGCCGGAACGTACCTTGCAGGTACGCGAAACGGTGCTGGCGCATGGTGGCGAGCGGGTGCTGGTCTGGCGCAGCTACCAACAGGGCGGCGTGCTGACGGCCAGTCCGGCGCTGGTCAAGCTGCTGCTGGCCAGGGGCAAGCTGCTGGGCATGCGCCAGGATGGCGCCGACATCATGGTCTCAAGCGCCTACGATGAACTGGCGCCGCCACCGCGCGCCCGGCTGCAGGCATTCCTGCAGGCGGCGCTGCCCGGTATCGAACAGACCTTGCAGGGGGTGCCGCATGCGCCTTGATCCGCCCGACAGCAGCAGCGCGGCCGGCGCGCCGCCGCTGATCGTGCATGTCATCCACCAGCTCGACGTGGGCGGCCTGGAAAACGGCCTGGTCAATCTGATCAATCATATGCCGCCCGGGCGCTACCGGCACGCCATCGTTTGCATGAAAAACGCCACGGTGTTTCGCCAGCGCTTGAGCGCGCCCGGGGTCGAGATCATCAGCCTGGGCAAGCGCGAAGGCAAGGATCCGGGGCATTATCTTCGGCTGTACCGGCTGCTGCGGCAGTTACGTCCCAGCCTGGTGCACACGCGCAACCTCTGCTGCATCGAGGCGCAGCTGCTGGCGGCCATCGCCGGCGTGCGCCTGCGCGTGCATGGCGAACACGGGCGCGACATCGATGACCCGCAAGGCGCCAAGCGCAAATACCGGCTGCTGCGCAAGCTGATGCGGCCGCTGATCCAGCATTTCATCGCCGTCAGTGCCGACCTGGGCCAGTGGCTGGTGCAGGCCATCGGCGTGCCGCCCGACAGGGTCAGCCATATTGGCAACGGCGTCGACAGCGTGCAGTTTCATCCGCGCCTCGGTCCGCCGGCCGTGGTGGGGCCACCCGGCTTCCTGTGCCATGGCGCGTATGTGGTCGGCAGCGTCGGCCGCATGGCGGCCGTGAAAGACCAATTGTCGCTGGTGCGCGCCTTTCTTTTGCTGCTGGAAAAACTGGACCGGTACGAACGCGCACGCCTGCGCCTGATGATCGTCGGCGATGGTCCCTGCCGCCAACCCTGCCTGGATCTGCTGGCGCAGGCCGGCGCGCAGCATCAGGCCTGGCTGCCCGGCACGCGCGACGACGTGGCGCCATTGCTGCGCGCCATGGATGTGTTCGTGCTGCCGTCGCTGGCCGAGGGCAGTTCCAACACCATCCTGGAAGCGATGGCTACCGGGCTGCCGGTGGTGGCCACCGACGTGGGCGGCAATGCGGAACTGGTGCAGCCGGGCTGGAGCGGCGCGCTGGTGCCGCCGCGTTCGCCCGAGCTGCTGGCCGCCGCGCTGTTTGACTACTACCGCGCGCCCGAACTGGGTGCGCGCCACGGCGCGCGCGGACGGCGCCAGGTGCTGGCCGAACACAGCCTTGCCGCCATGGCCGGCGCCTACCTGGCCGTGTATGACCGATTGACGGGCGCCGAAGCGCCCTCCCCGCTTTCCACTTATCCCTGAAAGGACCTCCATGTGCGGCATCGTCGGCATCTTTGATCTGCAGGGCCAGCGCGACATCGAAGCAAAGCTGCTGGCGCGCCTGACCCACAGCCTGCGCCACCGCGGGCCGGACGAGGACGGCATGCACCGCGAGCCGGGCCTGGGCCTGGGCCACAGGCGCCTGTCCGTGATCGACCTGGCCAGCGGCCAGCAGCCGCTGTTCAATGCCGACCGCAGCGTGGCCATCGTCTTCAATGGCGAAATCTACAATTACCGCGCCCTGATGGCCGAACTGCGCCAGTTCGGCCATCAGTTCCGCACCAGCAGCGACACGGAAGTGATCGTGCACGCCTGGGAACAATGGGGCGAGCAATGCGTGCAGCGCCTGCGCGGCATGTTCGCCTTTGCCCTGTGGGACCGCCGGCGCCACCTGCTGTTCCTGGCGCGCGACCGGCTCGGCGTCAAGCCGCTGTATTATGGCGAGCTGACCGACGGCACGCTGGCCTTCGGCTCCGAACTGAAGGCGCTGCTGGCGCACCCGGCCATGCCGCGCGAGCTCGATCCGCTGGCGGTGGAGGATTATTTTGCCTACGGCTATGTGCCCGAGCCGCGCAGCATCTTTCGCCATGCGCACAAGCTGCCGCCGGGCCACACCCTGTGCATCCGCGCCGGCCAGCCGCTGCCGGCGCCGTGCCAGTACTGGGACGTGCCCTTCGTGCCACATGCGCCGGCCAGCGAAGCGCAGGCGACCGACGAATTGCTGGCGCGCCTGCGCGAAGCGGTGCGCATCCGCATGGTGGCCGAGGTGCCGCTGGGCGCGTTTTTGTCGGGCGGCGTCGATTCGAGCGCGGTGGTGGCGATGATGGCCGGCTCAAGCGCGGCGCCCGTCAATACCTGCTCGATCTCGTTCGGCGACCCCGCCTACAATGAAGCGCAATACGCCAGCATGGTGGCGCGCCGCTATGGCACCTTGCATCACGCGCAGCAGGTCGAATCCGACGATTTCGAATTGATCGACCTGCTGGCCACGCTGTACGACGAACCGTTCGCCGACAGTTCGGCCATGCCCACCTACCGCGTGTGCCAGTTGGCGCGCCGGCGCGTCACGGTGGCGCTGTCGGGCGACGGCGGCGACGAAAGCCTGGCCGGCTACCGGCGCTACAACCTGCATGCGCGCGAAGAAAAAATGCGCGCCATGCTGCCGCAGGGGCTGCGCCGTTCGCTGTTCGGCACCCTGGGCCGGCTTTACCCGAAGGCCGACTGGGCGCCGCGCTTCCTGCGCGCCAAGACCACCTTCGAAGGGCTGGCGCGCGACACCACCGATGCCTATTTTCACAGCGTCAGCATCCTCGGCGACGCCATGCGCGCGCGCCTGTTCAGCCCCGAACTGCGGCGCAGCCTGCAAGGCTACCGCGCGGTCGACGTGCTGCGCCGCCACGCCCTGGCCAGTCCGGCGCAGGACCCGCTGTCGCAAGTGCAGTACCTGGACCTGAAAACCTATCTGCCGGGCGACATACTGACCAAGGTCGACCGCGCCAGCATGGCCCACGCGCTGGAAGTGCGCTCGCCCTTGCTCGACCATGAACTAGTGGCCTGGATGTCGGGCCTGCCGCCGCAGCTGAAACTGCGCGGCGGCACCGGCAAATACCTGCTGAAAAAGGCGCTGCGGCCGCTGCTGCCCGACGAATTGCTGTATCGCCAGAAGATGGGCTTTTCCGTGCCGCTGGCCGCCTGGCTGCGCGGGCCGCTGCGCGAGCGCCTGCGCCAGCGCCTGACCAGCCCCGTGATGGCGCAATGCGGCCTGTTCGACATGGACTATATCGATCAGCTGATCGACCAGCACGGCGCGGGCCGGCGCGACCATAGCGCACCGCTGTGGTCGCTGCTGATGTTCGAGTCCTTTTTGCGCCAGGTAGTGCCGCTGCCCGCCGCCACGGCGCGGGAACTGGCCACCGCCTGACTCCCGCCACCGCCACCATTGCTGATACGGAACCGGCCATGCGCATCCTGCACATCCTCGACCACTCGCTGCCGCTGCACAGCGGTTACACCTTCCGTACCGTGGCCATCCTGGCCCAGCAGCGCGCGCTGGGCTGGGAAACCCTGCACCTGACCGGCGCCAAACAGGGCCCGTCCGACGCCATGGACCAGGTCGCCGACGGCTGGCACTTTTACCGCACCGCGCCCGGCCGGCAATGGTGGGCGCGCCTGCCCGTGCTGCGCCAGTGGAGCGTGATCCGGGGCCTGGCGCGCCGCCTGCGCCAGCTTGCGCTGCAGCTGAAACCCGACATCCTGCATGCGCATTCGCCGGCCCTGAACGCCATCGCCGCGCTCGGTGTCGGGCGCACCCTCGGTATCCCGGTGGTCTACGAAGTGCGCGCCTTCTGGGAAGACGCGGCCGCCGACCATGGCAGCAGCCGGCCCGGCGGCCTGCGCTACCGCCTGACGCGCATGCTGGAAAACCACGCGCTGCGCCGCGCCGACGCCATCACCACCATCTGCGAAGGCTTGCGCCAGGACTTGTGCGCACGCGGCCTGCCACCCGATAAAATCACCGTGATTCCCAACGCCGTCGATGTCGCCGCCTTGGATGCGGTGCCCATGCAGCCTGGCCTGGCACGCGCCATGGGACTGGCCGGCCACCCCGTGATCGGCTTTATCGGCTCGTTCTACGCCTATGAAGGCCTGGCGCTGCTGCTGCGCGCCATGCCGCGCATGCTGGCCGCGGCGCCTGCACTGCGCCTGCTGCTGGCCGGCGGCGGCCCGCAGGACGCGCAGTTGCGCGCGCTGGCCGTCGAGCTGGGCATCGCCGGCCAGGTGGTGTTCGCCGGGCGCGTGCCGCACGCACTGGTGGCGCAGTATTATCAGCTGATCGACGTGCTGGTCTATCCGCGCCTGCCGATGCGCCTGACGGAACTGGTCACGCCCCTGAAGCCGCTGGAGGCGATGGCGCAGGGCCGGCTGGTGGCCGCCTCCGACGTCGGCGGCCACCGCGAACTGATCAAGGATGGCCAGACCGGCGTGCTGTTTCGCGCCAACGACGCCGAGGCGCTGGCGCAATCGGTGCTGGCCTTGCTGGACCAGCCAGCCAGCTGGCCGCTGCTGCGCCGCCGCGCACGCGCCTATGTGGAACGCGAACGCAGCTGGGCCGGCAGCGTGGCGCGCTATGCCGAGGTCTACCGGCGCCTGACGGCGCAACGCACGCTCGCCGGCATGGCGCGGCCGCCGGCGGAGCGCACCCGATGATGCTCGCCGGCATGCGCATCGCGCTGGTCGGCCCGCAGGCGCCGCCGGCCGGCGGCATGGCCAACCAGGCGGCGCAACTGGCGGCGCTGCTGCGCGCAGAAGGGGCCAAGGTCGAGCTGCTGGCCGTCAATGCCGAGGTGCTGCCGCCATGGCTGGCGCGCGTGCGCTACCTGCGCGCGGCCCTGCGCCTGCCCATCTTCCTGTGGCGCTTGTGGCGTGCCAGCCGCACGGTCGACCTGTTCCATGTGATGGCCAACTCGGGCTGGTCCTGGCATTTGCAGGGCGCGCCGGCGCTGTGGCTCGCCAGCCTGTGCGGCAAACCGGTGCTGCTCAATTACCGTGGCGGCGAGGCGGCGGCCTTCTTTGCGCGCCACCGGCGCCTGGTCGATGCCAGCCTGTTGCGCGCCGACGCGATCGCCGTGCCGTCGCGCTTCCTGCGCCAGATCTTCGAACAGGGGGGGCATGCGGCCCATATCGTGCCCAATGTGGTCGACCTGCGCCGGTTCACGCCAGCGGCCGGACAGGGCACCAAAGATGGCCCGGTGATCCTGGTGGCGCGCCACCTGCAGGCGCTGTACGACAACGCCAGCGCCGTGCGCGCGTTTGCCATCGTGCGCGAGGCGTTTCCCGGCGCGCGCCTGGTGCTGGCCGGCGACGGTCCCGAGCGCGCCGCGCTGGAAACCCTGGCCATCGACCTGAAGGTGATGGAGGCGGTGACGTTTGCCGGCCATGTGGCCAACGCCGCCATGCCGGCGCTGTACCAGGCCAGCACGCTCGTGCTCAATCCCAGCCTGGCCGACAATATGCCGATTTCCGTGCTCGAAGCGCTGGCCTGCGGCGTGCCCGTGGTCAGCACCAATGTGGGCGGCATTCCGGCCTTGCTGCAGCACGGCGTGACGGGCCTGCTGGTGTCGCCCGGCGACGCGCCGGCCATGGCGCAGGCCATGCTTGCCCTGCTGCGCGAGCCGCAACAGGCCAGCCGGCTGGCGGCCAACGGCCTGGCGCACGCGGCGCAGTTCGACTGGGCACATGTGGGGCCGCAGCTGGCGGCGCTGTACCGGCGCATCCTGGCCGCGCCGCGTCCGTCCGGCTATGCGCGCCTGGTGGCGCACTGGCTGTTTCCGCTGCACGAAAAGCTCAAGCGGCACGACAGCGTGCGCCTGCTGCGCCGCATGGAGCGCTCGCAATGGTGGACGCCGCAGCAGCTGGACCGCTGGCGCCTGGCGCGGCTGCGCCGACTGCTGCGCCATGCGGGTGCCCATGTCCCTTATTACGGCGCGCTGTTCCAGCGCATCGGCTTCGATCCGCGCCAGGTGCACAGCCTGAGCGACCTGGCGCGCCTGCCACTGCTGCGCAAAGCCGATATCAGCGCCGCGCGCGACGCCTTCAAGTCCGACCGCGCCGATGGCCTGCGTCCGTTCTCCACCGGCGGCTCGAGTGGCGAGCCGCTGCTGTTTTTCCTGGGACGCAAGCGCATCAGCCACGATATCGCCGCCAAATGGCGCGCCACGCGCTGGTGGGGGGTCGATATCGGTGAGCGCGAGGTGGTGCTGTGGGGCTCGCCCATCGAACTGCACGCCCAGGACCGGCTGCGCCGCCTGCGCGACTGGCTGCTGCGCAGCACCCTGCTGCCGGCGTTTGCCATGTCGCCCGCCAGGGTCGACGGCTTCATCCACCGGCTGCGGCGGCTGCGCCCGCGCATGCTGTTCGGCTACCCGTCGGCGCTGTGCCGCATCGCCAGCCATGCCGGCGCGCACGGCGTGCCGCTCGACGGCCTGGGCGTGAAAGTCGCTTTCGTCACCTCCGAGCGCCTGTACGACGAGCAGCGCGCGCAGATCGCCACCGCCTTCGGCTGCCCGGTGGCCAATGGCTACGGCGGGCGCGACGCCGGCTTTATCGCCCACGAATGCCCGCACGGCGGCATGCACATCACAGCCGAAGACATCATCGTCGAAATCGTCGATCCCGCCGGCCAGCCGCTGCCGCCGGGCAGCCTCGGCGAAATCGTCGTCACCCACCTGGCCACGCGCGACTACCCCTTCATCCGCTACGCCACCGGCGACATCGGCGCGCTGGGCACGGCGCCCTGCGGTTGCGGGCGCGGCTTGCCGCTGCTGCAGAAAATCGAGGGCCGCAGCACGGATTTCCTCACCGCCACGGACGGCACCGTGATGCATGGCCTGGCGCTGGTGTACATCCTGCGCGAACTGCCGCAGGTGCGCGGCTTCAAGATCATCCAGGAAAGCCTGCTGCACACGCGCGTGCTGCTGGTGTGCCTGCCACTGCTGGACGCGACTACCCGCGCGCTCATCGTGGCCGGCTTCCAGGCCAGGCTGGGCGCGCAGGTGGCGATCGATATCGACGAGGTGGACGAGATCGCCTCCGAGGCCTCGGGCAAATACCGCTATGTGGTCAGCAAGGTGACCTGATTTTTTCTAGAAAGGCTTTTTCATGTCCAACTACCTTACTCTCCTGCTGCTCGCCGCCACCCTGCTGCTGTGCGCCTGGACCTTGCACAAGGTGCGCCTGATCCATTTGCTGGCGCACCAGTTGCGCGACCAGGCAGACAGCGCGCCGGCCACCTTGTTCCGCCAGCTCGAAGCGCTCGATGGCCTGCAGCGCGAACTGAAGCTGGACAAAAGCCTGCCGTCCACGCGCGGCTGGGCCGGCTCGCCCGATTTCCTGCTGGAACTGGCGCGCCATGCGCGCTCGGCGCGGCCGCAGGTGGTGGTCGAATGCAGCAGCGGCGCTTCGACCGTGGTGCTGGCGCGCTGCATGCAGCTGCAGGGCGCGGGCCAGGTCTACAGCCTGGAGCATGATGCCGCGTATGCGGCGCAGACACGGGCCGAGCTGGCGCGCCACGGCCTGTCGGACTGGGCGCAAGTGATCGCCGCGCCGCTGCGCGCGCATCCCTTGCAGGGCGAAACCTGGCCCTGGTACGCCACCGACCGCCTGCCCGCCGGCTTGCCGATCGACATGCTGGTGATCGACGGCCCGCCGCAGGCGACCGCCACGCATGCCCGCTATCCGGCCGGTCCGCTGCTGTTTCCCCGCCTGGCGCCAGGCGCGGCCGTCTACCTCGACGATGCCGCGCGCAGCGACGAACAAGCCATCCTGCGGCGCTGGCGCAGCGAATTCCCCTTGCTGCGCCAGTCCCTGCTGGCCTGCGAAAAAGGCTGTGCGCGGCTGGTGAAGGAAGGCCTGGAGGAAGATGCCCGACCCTCGATGGAGTTGTCGCATAGCATCCTGGCGCAGCCACACTGAGCGCCCGATCTATTCCGCGCTGAACTCGGCGGCCGCCCTGGCCGCCCCCAGCGCCTGCGCATGGCTGCCGAACGGACTGTCGTAGCCGTCGACACTGCCGTCGCTGTCGACAAAATACAGCCACCAGCCGTCGGGCCGTTCGCAGATCACCGTCTGGCCCGGCAGGCAGCCACTGGCGATATCGGCGCCGATGGTCAGGGTGACGATGGTGATGCCGTGGTGGACGATGGCGTTCATGTTGGTGATCCTGCAACGATGGCCGGGCAGTGTAGCCGATTTTTGCGCTACACTGAACACTCTCGGGGAGCATACATGGCATCACAGCAAGGTACGGTCGACTTCCTGCTCGACCAGATGGCCGGCGCGGGCGCGCTGGTGGCAAAGAAAATGTTCGGCGAAACAGGCTTGTATTGCGACGGCAAGATGTTCGCGATCATCGCCGACGACCAGCTGTATATCAAGCCGACCGACGCCGGGCGGGCCTGGATAGGCACGCCGCAGGAGGCGCCACCCTATCCGCAAGCCAAGCCCTGGTTCCTGATCGGCGGCGAACAGTGGGACGAGCGCGACTGGCTGGTCCAGCTGGCGCGGCGCACCACCGACGCCCTGCCGCTGCCCAAGCCGAAAGCCGCGCCGAAAAAGAAACCGGCGCCGGCCTGAACTCAAGCCACGCTGTTGCCGCAATCGCCGCCATTGCGGAAGCAATCGAGGTTGTGAAACGTGATGGCGGCGATTTCACGCAGGGCTTCGATGGTGAAGAAGCCCTGGTGGCCCGTCACCAGCACATTCGGGAACGTCATCAGGCGCTGGAAGATGTCGTCGTCAATGATGTCGGACGAGTGATCGTGGAAGAACAGGCTGCTTTCCTGCTCGTACACATCGATCGCCAGGGCGCCCAGCTGGCGCGACTTGAGCGCGTCGATCACGGCGCCGGTATCGATCAGGCCGCCGCGCGAGGTATTCACCAGCATGGCGCCGCGCTTCATCTGCGGCAACGTGGCCGGGCCGATCAGGTGGCGCGTGCTGTCCATCAAGGGGCAATGCAGCGAGACGATGTCCGCCTCGGCCAGCAGCTGCGGCAAGTCCACCATCGTGCCCAGCTCGGCAAAATCAGGCGAAGGATAGGGGTCGTGGCCCAGCACCTTGCAGCCGAAGCCCCTGAAGATGCGCGCCGTGGCCAGGCCGATCTTGCCGGTCCCGACGATACCCACCGTCTTGCCATGCAGGTTGAACCCCAGCAGGCCATCGAGTGAAAAATTGCCTTCGCGCACGCGGGCGTAAGCGCGGTGCGTGTGGCGGTTCAGGGTCTGCACCATGGCCAGGGTGTGTTCGGCCACCGCTTCGGGCGAATACGCCGGTACGCGCGCGACAAAAAAGCCCAGCCGTCTGGCCGTCGGCAAATCCAGGTTGTTGTAGCCGGCGCAGCGCAGCAGGATGGCGCGCACGCCGTAGCCGTGCAAGGCTTCCAGCACGGCGGTGTCGAGCACATCGTTGACGAACACGCAAACGGCGCCGGCGCCCTGCGCCAGGATGGCGGTGTCCGCACCGAGCAAGGCGTCGTGATAGACCAGTTCGATGCTGGACGCGTCGGGCTGGGATGGCAGGGCTTCGTCGAAGAAGCGGCGGTCGTAGGGCTGGCTGCCAAAGAAGGCGATTTTCATGGGGCTTCCTGGAAAAGTAGTGAGGCCGATGGCAAAAACGCCATCATAGCGTACGCTTCCTCTGCCCTGGAAAACGATTGCAAAGAAATTATTGTAAAAAGATCACTGCCGTACCCGCGGCAAGGTGATCAGCTTGCGCACGAAGGCGGTTTCCTGCGGATGGTCCTGGTGGAAGCGGTCACGCGCGGCGCGCATGGCGGCCTGGTGCGCGGCCAGGTTGTCGCTGCGCAATTCGATGCCGAAGTCGTCGGGCACGGTGCCGCCATCGCCACCGAACAGGCGCGACAATATCATGCGGCCCACATTGTCGCGGTAGTGCGATGCTTCCCAGTAATAGCGCATTTCGCGCCTGCCGCCAAATTGCGGTATGGCTTCGCTGGTAATGCTGTTAAAGCCTGAAAAGTCGACCAAGCGCAGGTCGCAGCCCTGGGCCCGGTGGCGTTCGGCCAGCCTGGTGATATCGCCTTGCCACTGCTCCATGGCCGGCCACTTGCCGCGCCAGTACAGCACGTCCATCGTCATCGCATGGGTGGGATTGACATACAGGCGCAAGCGCGTGCCGTCGCGGCACAGCTTGCCGACCGTGGCGTCGAACGCTTGCAGCGCGTCTGGCGTGGGGCCGGCGCCGTCGCCGAATTCCTGCAGGCGCGGCACCATGGCCGGCGCCGTGCCGCCCCAGCCCTTGATGCGATCGCTGAAGCAGCGGTGGTCGCGCTGACCATGCAGGGCCAGGCTGGACAGGCACACGCTGCCGAAATTGCCTTGCAGCAGGCGCAAGCTGTCTTGCGTCATGTCGACCGTCAGGCCGCGCTTGACGTTGAGCAGGGCGCGCCGCGCGAAAAAGGCGGGTCCCTCGTCCGTCAGGCCCGGCTCGATGCCGGCCGAGCCCTGCTCCATCGAAAACGAGGGCGCATCGATGCCCCACACCATGGTGTCGACATGGCTGACCCGTGCCGCGTGCCGGGCCAGCAGCATGGCGTCGCCGATCGACGCGCCCGAGACGGCGCTGTTGAAGACGGTCTTGCCGTCGAACAGCGCGCGCACGCCGGCCGGCAAGCCCATTTCCGTGCGCGAATTGCCGATATACACGACGGCCGGCCGGTAGCGCGCCACGGCATAGGTCTTGCCCCACACGCTGAGCTTTTCGCGCGTCGGCTGCAGCCGCTGCAGCAGCGGGCTGTCCCATTGGTGCAGCAGATAGGGGTCGACCTGATAATTCACAATGGAAACGAGCAACAGCGCGCCGGCGGCACAGCCGCAGAACAGGCCGACATAGCGGCGTGAAGACAGGGTATCCGAAGTATCCATGGTCAGAATTGAAAGTAGAGAAATTCGGTGACGCGGTTCATGCCGAAGATGCAGGCGACAAACAGCGCCGCAAACCCCAGGCTCCAGCGGCGCGTGGGCCGCCAGTGCCAGGCCCGGCGGCCCAACTGTCCGTCTTGAAATACTTTTTCAATACATGGCTCGTAATAAACAAATATTTCCTGCGTATTTGGCGCCTTGAAAGCCAGCAGCATGGCCAACAGCAACACCGGCAGGCCCGGCCCTTCCAGCTGTATCCAGCGAATACCGTCAAAGGCCGGCTGCCAGCCCCAGTGCGCCAGCGGCGAGGCAACCGTTTCCAGGCCGCGCGGCAGGCTGACGCCATTCGCGCCGAACAGGGCGCCGGCGATGTCCCAGGCGGTGGCCACGTCGGGCGCGCGAAAGAAGATCCAGGCCAGCATCACGGCAAAAAACGTCAGCAGCGGCGGCCACCACCGGCTGGCCGACACGCCGAACCGTTGCTGCCAGGCTTGCTGCACCACCAGGTACAGCCCGTGCAGGCCACCCCAGATAACAAAGGTCCAGCCGGCGCCATGCCACAAGCCGCCGAGCAGCATGGTCAGCATCAGGTTGCGATAGCGCATGGCCTGCCCGCGCCGGCTGCCGCCCAGCGCGATATACAGGTAGTCGCGCAGGAAGCGAGACAAGGTCATGTGCCAGCGGCGCCAGAACTCGGCGATATTGACAGCTTGATAGGGCGAGTTGAAATTGAGCGGCAGCTTGACGCCGAACAGGCGCGACAGGCCGATCGCCATGTCCGAATAGCCTGAAAAATCAAAATACAGCTGGAAGGTATACGCCAGCACGCCGATCCACGCTTCCAGCAGGGTCGGCTGAGCGCCGGCCGCAAACACGGGGATTGCCAGTGGTGACAGGTTGTCGGCAATCAGCACTTTCTTGGCCAGTCCGACCACGAAAATCGACAGGCCGATGGCAAAGTGACTGGCATGCGGGCGCGTATTGGCCGCATCGGCGAATTGCGGCATCATTTCGCGGTGATGCAGCACCGGCCCGGCAATCAGGTGTGGAAAATAGCTGACGAACAGCACATAGTGGATAAAGCGGTACTCGCGCACCTCGCCCCGGTAGCAATCGACGAGGAAGGAGATCTGGGTAAAGGTAAAGAAAGAGATGCCGATCGGCAGGATGATATCGAGCGGCGGCAGGCCATCAGCGCCAGCGGCGTGCGCCAGGCTATTGACGCTGTCGACAAAAAAATTGGCGTATTTATACCAGGCCAGCAAGCACAGATTGGCCGCCAGCGCCACCACCAGCGTGCGCTTCCTGGCCGGCCCCGTGCAAGCGCCGATCAAGCGCCCGCCCAGGTAGTTGACGGTGATCGAGCCCAGCAGCAGCGGCAGATAGCGCACATCCCAGTAGCCGTAGAAAAACAGCGAAGCGGCAGCCAGCCAGGCGGCGGGCAACAGCGGCCGACCCGACCTTCCCAGCAAAAAATAGCCTGCCAGCACGATGGGCAGGTAAAAAAACAGGAAGCCGAAGGAATTAAACAGCATGGTGCCTCCTGGCCGGCTGGCTGGCGTCATGCAACTGGACATGACCGTGATAGCAGTCGGCGATCTGCGCCGCCACCCTGTCCCAGCTGAACTGGCTGACCAGCGCCTGCACCCTGGCGCGCTCCGGTTGCTCGGCCACCAGCTGTTCGATGACCAGGCGCTGGGCGGCGCCATCGTCCCAGCGCACCTTGCGCAGCGCAAACGTGGAATCGGGCAGCTCAAGCGCGCTTTGCGCCGTCATCACCACCGGCGTGCCGGCCGCCAGCGCTTCGAGCACGCACAAAGGCAGCACTTCGCCCTGGCTGGGCAAGGCTACCACGGCGGCCGCATGGTAGGCGCTGGCCAGCAGCGGATCGGCGTGCTCCAGGCTGCCCAGCCAGCTGACGTGCGGCAAGGCCAGCAGTTGCTGCAGATACGGCAATTCGTGGCGCGGCGCGGCGCCGATCAGCACCACCGGCAGCGCACTGCCGGCCAGCGCCAGCGCCAGGCCCAGCTGGTTTTTATACGAAGAGATGCTGGCCACCATCAGCACGAAGGGGCCGGCGATGCCCGTCTCTCGCCGGAACAGGTCGCCATTGGCTGTAAAAAAATGCGGATTGACGCCATTCGGAAACACGCGGATTTTCTCCGGAACGACGCCGAATCCCTGCGTGATGGCATCGCGCTCGGCCTCGCCCAAGGCAATCACCAGGCTGGCCAGTTGCAGCGCGCGCTTGGTCTGGGCGTAGCTGGTTTGCACCATCCAGTCCGTCAAACGGCCGGCCAGCCGGTCCGCCAGCTCGGCGCGGCGGGCGGTGGCGCGGTTCCAGCCCGGCGACAGCAGCGGCGACAACACCACCGGCAGGCCCAGCTCGCTTGCCATTTCGACGATGCGAAAATTGCCATTGATTGCGGAAAACACATGGATCAGATCGTAATCGGCCAGCCGGTCGTGATTGGCATCGACCAGCCGCACCTGCAATGGCCGCCCGGCGCACGGTGCCAGGCGGTTCAGGGCGGCAACGGTTTCCCGCACCTGTATCTGCAGGCCGCCGTCGCGCTGGAACAGCATGGGATAAGACAGGATGCCAACTCGCATGGTATTCCTTCAAGGCGGTGTCCTGGCCGCCAGCAGCTTGCCGGCCAGCTTGCGCTGCAGCAGCAAAAATTCGGCAGCGAGTTCATGTTTCAACAGAAAAATGCCGGCGATCCAGCACAGCAGGCTGGCCAGACCGGTTGCCAGCAGCGCCAGCAAGGGCATGGCGTGCGGCAGGTCATCGGGCAGCCACAGCGCCACCAGCAGCGGCGCTGGCGCGGTGCAGCCACACAGCAGCAGGCTTTTGCTGACCGTGCGCAGCAGCAAGCGCCAATCGAGATTGCAGGCCGCGCGCAGCGAACGGTAGCTGAGCGCGCTTCGCAACAGCAGCGCCAGCACCACCGCCCAGGCCAACGCCACCAGGCCGAACGGCGCCGCCGCCAGCACCAGCGCCACCTTCAGCACGCCGGACCAGGCGTCGATACCGACTTGCATCCGCATCTTGCCGGTTGCCACCAGCAGGTAGCGTGCCATGCTGAACATGCTATACACGGCCGATGACAGACACATGATGCGTATCAAGGGCACACAGGCGATCCACTGCTGTCCGTACAGCAATTTGACCAAGGGCAAAGCCATGCATGCAAGAAAGAAGAAAAACGGCCAGCTCAAGGCCGTCATATAGCTGACCGTGCGCAGATAGGCCGGCCCCGCCCCGCCCTGCCCGCCCGCGCGCTCGTTGGCGGCGAACAGGGGAAACACCACCGGCGAGATGGCGCTGGTAATGAGCTGGTTGAACATATTGAGCACGCTTTGCGCCTTGCCGAACAGGGCCAGGCTTTCGATATCGATCAGCTTGCCGATAATCAGGTCCGGCGCCGCCACGCTGGCTTCATCGATCAGTCCGCCTCCGGTCGAATACGCGCCAAACGCCGCCACTGTGCGCATGCCTTGCCGGCCCGGCAGCCACGGCAGTTCACGCGGGCGCAGCAGCAGGCTCGCCAGCAGGGAGGCCAGGCTGCCGGCCAGCGCCGCCCACACCAGGCTCATGTAGCTGTAGCCCAGCAGCGCCAGGCCGACCGCCACCAGCAGATTCGTCACGCTGTTGGCCGCATTGATGGCATAGATGGCGCGAAAGCGCAGCTGCCGGCGCAAGATGGGCATGGTCAGCGCACTGAACGGGATCAGGACAAAATTAATGGACAGCAATTGCAGCACCAGCCGCAGCCGTGGTTCCTGGTAAAAACCGGCGAGTGGCCCGCTGGCGGCCAGCACCAGCAGCGCCAGCAGCCAGGCGACGAGCAGGCTGGTGGCCAGCGCCGCGCGCAGCTTGACCATGTCGAGCTGCTTTTCCTGGATCAGGTATTGGCCGACGCCAAAGTCGCGCACCACCTGGGCCAGCGCCACCAGCACCGCGCCCAGCGAATACACGCCCACTTCGGCCGGCGTCAGCAGGCGCGACAAGATCATGGTGGCGACCATGCCCAGCAGCAGCACCGTGTATTTTTCGGCAAAGGAAAACAGCAGCGAATGGCGGGTGGCGTTCATCCGGGGCGCCGGTCAGACCAGGCCGGCATAGAACTGGCGCAATTGCCGTTCCAGGCGCGGCATCGAATAGCGCTCTTCGGCTTCGCGGCGGGCCGCCAGCGCCATTTGCGCGCGCCGGGGCGCGTCCCGCAGCAGGCTGGCCACCGCCTCGCAGGCTGCCAGCTCGTCGGCCAGCGGCAGCAGCAGGCCACCGGCACAATCGTGCAGGATATCGTGGGTGCCGGGCACATCCGTTCCCACGGCCGGCACGCCGCAGGCCATCGCCTCGATGGTGGCGATGCCAAAGCCTTCGTTGCGGCTGAGCAGCAGATGCAGGTCGAAGGCCGGCATCAGCAGCTCGATGCGGGCCTGGTAGCCGGTAAAGATCACTTGCCCATCGGCCCCGGCCGCCTGCACCTGCAGCCGCAGCACCGCTTCCAGCGGGCCGGTGCCGGCCAGCACCAGATAAAGATGGGGAAAGCGTGGCCGCAGGCGCAGAAACATGGCCAGCAGCGCCTCGGGCCGTTTTTGCGGCGACAGCCTGGCCACCGAACCGAGCACCAGTGCGTCCTGCGGCAGGCCCAGCTGTTCTCGCGCCAGCCGCCGCCGCTCGCCTGACATGGTAAACAGATCGGTATCGACGCCGTTCGGTATCACGGCCAGGCGCGTGCCAGGCGCCAGCATGTCGCGGTACAGGTCCATGAAATGTTGCAAGGCCGATGGCGAGACGGCATACACGCCCTTGACGCACTGCATGGCCGTGGCCAGCAGCGGCCGCTGCCAGGCGCTGAACGGCTCCAGCGGAAACGCATTGTGCACGCTGACCACGGCCGGCAGCCGGCAGCGGCTGGCCTGCCACAGAATCGAGGCGCCATAGGCGGTCCAGCAAAACGCCACATGGACCAGGTCGGCCCGGTAGCGCCGCAGCCGCCAGGCGCCCGTCAGCCGCGCGCGCAGCAAATTGAGCCTGCGCCATGGCCAGTGCTCGATGAACAGCGGCGGCTGGTACACGCTGATGCGCACCTGCTGGCCCCGCAAGCCTTGCGCCCACCGGTCGAAGCCGGCAAAACGCCGCAGCGCCAGCAGGCTGTGATAGCCGGCGCCGTCGAGCATGCGCGCCTCCTGCGCCATGCGCAGCTCCATGCCGCCCAACTCGCCCGAGTAACTGGTGATCAGGATGCGCGCGGGGCGTCGCACCCTGTTTTGCCACGCCTCCTGGCAATAGCCGGCGATATTGGCCAGCTCCCAGCGCCGCACGAACATGTCTTCACGGTCGCGCCGCAGCCAGGCGCCCAGCCATCCGATACTATCGCGCATGAAACGCCCCAGCATCCAGCGCGGCACGGTGCTGTCTGTTTGCTGGCGGAAGCGCCCCCGTCCATGCAGCCAGGCCCGGCGCAGCACCCACGGCACCGCCACCTGATGGGCGCGAATGATATGGGCCACACATGCTTGCGGGCAAAACCAGGCCAGGTGGCCCGCTTGCGCCAGGCGCAGGTTGAAATTGACTTCGCCGCCCATGGCATAGCTGGCGCCATTCGGGCCGATACTGTCGTCAAAACGCAGGCCGTCGGCAAAGATGCGCCGCCGCACCGCCATGTTTGCGCCCCACACCAGCCCCGGATAAATGGGGCCGTCCGGCAAGCCGGGTTCGGTCAGGCCCCAGGTCAGGCCCGCTGGCGTGCGAGCGTGCAGCCATGGCGCGGGAGGGAGACGCCAGGCGGGCACGATGGCGCCGCCAAACAGCGCATGGCCGGGCTGGCGCGCGGCGCATTGCTGCAGTCGCCGCAGCCAGTCCACCTGGGGAATCGCATCGTCGTCGGTGAACACCAGCAAATCCTGGCCGTCACCGCTCTGGCGCAAGACCAGTTCCAGCGCGGCGTTCAATGCCGCATTCTTGCCGCGCCGCGCCACGTGCAAAGTGCTCAGCGGCAAGCGCCCCTGGAAAGCGGCGATCACCTCGGCGGTCGCGTCGCTGCTGCCATTGTCGGCAATCACCAGGCGCCAGCCGCCGGCGGGCCTGGCCAGCGCCGTGTACGCCCGCAGTACTTCAGGCAAGGTGGCGGCGCCGTTGTAGGTCGCCATCAGTACGGTCAACAAGCGCGCGTCTCCTGTGTTTGGGGGAAGGCAAGGTTACCGAGCAGTGTACTGAGCGAATTTCCCCAGCCGTTGACAGGGGTCAATGCCAGGCGCCTGCGATGCGATAACACTAGGCGACACCGCCAGCCAGGAACCCTCTCTCCATGCGCGACATACTGATTACCCTTATCGTGTTCGGCTCGCTCCCCTTCATCGTCAAGGTGCCCGCCACTGGCGCCCTGATGTGGGTCTGGGTCAGCGTGATGAACCCGCATACGCAAGGCTGGGGCTTTGCCACCCAGCTGCCGTTCGCCATGATCATCGCCGTCGTCACCATGTTCGGCATGTTGCTGTCGCGCACGCCCAAGGGCCTGCCGATGACGCCCGTCAGCGTATTGCTGCTGCTGTTCGTGCTGTGGATGAACGTGACGACCCCGTTTGCGCTGCTGCCGGGGCCATCCTGGGTGCAGTGGAACAAGGTCATGAAGATCATGCTGATGAGCTTTGTGGTGATGATGCTGATACGCACCCGCACCGATATCATCCGGCTGGTGTGGGTACTGGTCGGCTCGATCGGCTTTTATGGCGTCAAGGGCGGCATCTTCACCATCCGCAGCGGCGGCACGGAACGGGTCTGGGGGCCGGAAGCGACTTTTATCGGCGACAACAATGCGCTGGCCCTGGCGCTGATCATCACGATACCGTTGATGTATTACCTGCAGCAAAATAGCGATAAGCGCTGGGTACGCCATGGACTGACGGCCGCGATGGTGCTGAGCGCCCTGGCCGCGCTGGGCTCGTATTCGCGCGGCGGCCTGCTGGCGATCGCCGCCATGTGTCTGTTCATGTGGATCAAGAGCGGCAAGAAAGTGGCGCTGGGCGCGCTGCTGTGCTTGCTGGGGCCGCTGCTGCTCGCTTTCATGCCCGAGCGCTGGGCCGAGCGCATGGATACCATCAATACCTTCCAGGAAGACAGTTCGGCCCAGGGCCGCCTGAATGCCTGGCAGATGGCGTACAACCTGGCACGCGACCGTTTCCTGGGCGGCGGCTTCGAAGTGTCCGATGCGGGCATCTTTGCCCGCTATGCGCCCGATCCGCAGGCCGTGCACGCGGCGCACAGCATTTATTTCCAGGCCCTCGGCGAACATGGCTTCGTCGGCCTGGCGCTCTACCTGGCGCTGGGCTGCGCCACCTGGCGCACGGCGGCCGCCATTATCCGGCAGTCGCGCGGCAAGGCCGAGCTGGCCTGGGCGCTGGGCCTGGCCACCATGTGCCAGGCCAGCATGGTGGGTTTTGCCGTCGGCGGCGCTTTCCTCAGCCTGCTGTATTTCGACATGCCCTATTATTTGATGGCGGTGCTGATCGCCACCCGCATCCTGGTCGAGCAGCACGTGAAAGCGCAGCGTTTGGTGCCGCTGCGCAAGGGGCCGGCAGCGGCCGAGTCCGGCATGGCGGGCCAGCCATGAGCGGGACCGAGCTGTCGATCCTGATCTACCACCGGGTGCTGGCCCGGCCCGACCCGCTGTTCCCCGGCGAAGTCGACCGCGCCCTGTTCGAGCGCCAGTTGCGCCTGCTCAAGCGCTTTTATACGGTGCTGCCCTTGCCTGTGGCCGTGCAGCGCCTGCAGGACGGCAGCCTGCCGCCTCGCGCGGCCTGCATTACCTTCGACGATGGCTATGCCGACAATGCCGAACACGCGCTGCCCCTGCTGCGGCAATACGGCTTGCACGCCACTTTTTTTATCTCCACCGGCTATTTGAATGGCGGGCAGATGTGGAACGACCGCGTGATCGACGCCGTGCGCCAGGCGCCGGGCGCCTCCCTGGATTTGCGCGACCTGGGGCTGGACTGCCTGCCACTGGCCAGCCTGGCCCAGCGCCGCGCCGCCATCGAGCATGTGCTGGCGCACCTGAAATACCTGCCGTTCGAACAGCGCCAGCGCCTGGCCGTCGAACTGCGCCGGCGCGCGGGGGGGGCCACGCGCACCATGGCCCCTGCGATGCTGACTACTGCCCAGCTGCAGTGGCTGCACACGGCCGGCATGGGCATCGGCGCGCATACGGTCAGCCACCCCATCCTGGCCGCCATGTCCGACCGCGCGGCGCGCAACGATATCGCCAACGGCAAGCGCGAGCTGGAACAGCTGCTGCAAGCGCCCATGACCCTGTTTGCCTATCCGAACGGCAAGGCCGGCCGCGATTACGGGCCGGCCCATGTCGAGATCGTCAAGAGCCTGGGCTTTACCGCCGCGCTGGCCACCGACTGGGGCGTGGCGCGGCCGGGCGCCGGGCTGGATCTGTTCCAGCTGCCCCGTTTTACGCCGTGGGATCGAGGACGCCTGGCATTTTTATGGCGGCTGCGCCAGAACCGGCGGCAAAGCCCAGTGCATGCGCGCTGAGCCATTGTTCCAGCATCATCAGTATCCACACCATGGTGCCGTGATACGCGGGATGCTCCAGCAGCAGGCGGCCTTGGAGATCGTCGATAAAGCCGGGCCGCACGATGCCCCGCAGGCGCAGCTGGGCCAGGTTGTCGAAAGCAAACTCACGCAGCGGTGCATGGCTTTGCAGCCACAAACCGAACGGCAGGCCAAAACCGTGCTTTTTCTTGCGCAAGATGGCCCGGGGCAAAATATCGGCCAGCGCCTGCTTGAAAAACGGCCGCAGCCGCATGCCCCTGAGCTTGTCGCCGGGCGGCAGGCTGGCGGCAAACGCCACCATCGCGTCGTGCAGGAAGGGAAACGCCGCCTCCACGCCGGCCAGTTCGCAAGCCTTGCGCACCTTGGGCAAGTCGTTGTCGGCCAGGGTGAAGCGCATGTCGAGAGCCAGCAAGGCATTGATCTGGCTCAGCTGGCGTTCCGGCCGCTGCAAATATGCGCTGTTCAGCTGATCGAGCGCCATGCCGGGAACGATGGTTTCCAGGAAAGCATCTTCCAGCACCGTGCGATGGCCATAGCGCTGCAGCAAGTTATAACTTTCCAGCCGGGCCGGCAGCGCCATGGTGGCTTGCTCGATATAGCTGCGCGCCTTGTCCCCCAGCCGCGATGGCCGCGTCAACCCTGCACGGAACAGCAGCGGTTCGATGATGCCTTGGCGCAGCATGGCCGGCAGGCGTTCATAGCTGGACAGCAAGGCCTGGCGCGCATAGCGCTCGTTGCCGCCAAACAATTCGTCACCGCCATCGCCGCCCAGCATGCGCGTCATGCCGTCGTCGCGCGCCATTTTCGCGCAATAGTAGGCGGGGATCGCCGAGGCATTGCCGAAGGGCTGGTCGAACCCGGCCGCCATGGCGGGGATCGCGGCCAGCACGTCGGCCGCCGTCACATAATATTCATGGTGTACGCAGCCGGCGTGGCTGGCGGCCAGGCGCGCATACGCCATTTCGTCGTAGCCGGGCGCGTCAAAGCCTATCGAATAGGCGCGCGCGCCCGATCCCGTCACCTGCCGCACGATGGCGGCGATGGTGGAACTGTCGGTGCCGCCGCTGAGAAAAGCGCCGGTGGTGGCCGCCACATCGCCCAGGCTGCTTTCCACCGCCAGGCGCAAAATGCGCAAAAAAGCCTGCTGGCGGCTGGCAAAGGTGGCCATGGTTTTTTCCTGGAAGGCCAGCGACCAGTAACTTCCCTTGCACTGTTTTCCCGCGCGCACATGCAGGTATTCTCCCGGCAGCAAGCGCTGCCAGCCCAGCCACGGCGTTTCCGGCGCGGGCACCATATGGAAAAACAGATAGTGATACAGGGCCTGCGGGTCGAGCGCGCCGCGCACTGCCGGATGGGCCAACATCGCGTCGTTCGAGGAGGCAAAGAACACGCCCTGCGCATTGCTCACATGGCTGAGCGGATAACTGCCGGCGCGATCCACGGCCAGCAGCAACTGGCCGGAAAAACCATCGACGACGGCCAGCGCAAATTCGCCGGACAAGGCCGCGCAGGCGGCCGCGCCGCGCGCCAGCCAGACAGGCGCCAGCCGCTGCGCCACATTCAAGGCGGAATCATCGAGCATGGGGTGGCCCCAGAGGGCGATCAGCAAGCCATCCTGCTGATACAGATGGCTGGCACCGTCGCCGGCCGCCACGGCCACCGTGCCTTTCTCGCCCGTACGCCACTGCAATGGCGCCTGGTCCAGGCGCGACAGCGGTGCCGCCATGGCGCTGATCGCCGAGACATCCCCGTCCCCCAGCCAACCGCACAGGCCGCTCATACGAGCACCTCGGCCGGCAAGGGATGGCCGAGAAACGCGGTCGGGCTAGCCGTCAGGCCATAGGCGCCCGACTGGAACACCACCACTAGGTCGCCCTCGGCCGCGCGCGCCATTTCCATCTGTTCGGCCAGCAAGTCCAGCGGCGTGCACAGCGGCCCGACCACGGACACCACTTCGCGCTCGCCGCCGTGCAGGCGGTTGCCGATCGCTACCGGATAATTCTTGCGGATCAGCTGGCCAAAATTGCCCGACGCGGCCAGGTGATGGTGCAAGCCGCCATCGGTGACGAGGAATATCTGGCCATGCGACAACTTGCGCTCGATCACCGCGCACACATAGATGCCGGCCTCGGCCACCAGATAGCGGCCCAGCTCGATATTCAGACGGGCGCCGGGCGCCGCCCTGGCCAGCTTGTCCAGTTGGCGCTGCAGGTTGTCGGCCAGCGGCGCCAGGTCCAGCGGCATGTCGCCCGGAAAGTACGGCACGCCGAAGCCGCCGCCGATATTGAGCACGCGCAAGGCGGACGGTGCGTCATGCGCCAATTGCAGCGCCAGCTCGACGCTGGCCGCCTGGGCTTCCGCCAGGGCCGGGGCCGACAGGTTTTGCGAGCCGGAAAACACGTGAAAGCCGTGGAAATCCAGTTGCAGCTGGCCTATGCGCGCCAGCAAGGTCGGCACCAGCGCCGCATCGACACCGAACGGCTGGGCGCCGCCGCCCATGCGCATGCCGGCGCGGCGCAGCGCGAAATCGGGGTTGACCCGCACGGCGACCCGCGCCGCCACGCCCAGCCGGTCGCTGGCCAGGGCCAGCTTTTCCAGCTCCGCGCGCGACTCGACATTGATCAGCACGCCGGCCGCCACGGCCCGCGCCAGCTCGCTTTCGCTTTTGCCGGGGCCGGCAAAGCTGATGGCACCTGGCGCCATGGTGGTGTCGAGCGCGGTGGCCAGTTCGCCGCCCGACGCCACGTCGATGCCGTCAACCAGCCCCGCCAGCCACTGCACCACGGCCGACATCGGATTGGCCTTCATCGCATAATGCAGGTGCACCCCTGGCGGCAGCGCGGCGCGCAAGCTTGCCACGCGGGCCGCGATCCGCGCGCGGTCGTAGGCGTAGAACGGCGTGCGCCCCACACGTTGCGCCAGCCGGGTCAGGGACAAGCCGCCAAACTGCAGCACATCATCGCGCGCCGCCAGTTGTTGCAGGGCCGCATGCACGGGCAGGCCGCGCGCGTTCATGGCCGCTCCCCGGCGTTGACGGGGATGGCGGCAAGCACCTCGGCAATCTCGCGCGCCAGCAGCGCCCGGTCGATCTTGCCGTTCGGATTGCGCGGCAAGGCCTCGCCGCGGATATCGATCCAGAGCGGCATCATGTAGGCAGGCAAATGCTTGCGGCAGGCCGACAGCAGCGCCTCGCGCCCCAGTTCCACGCCCGGCGCGGGGGTCACCAGCAGGGCGATGGCCGCACCCAGCAAGGGATGCGGCACACCGAGCGCGGCCGCCTCGCCCACCAGCCCGCTGGCATACGCCACTTCCTCGATCTCGGCCGGGCTGACCCGGTAGCCCGAGGTCTTGATCATCTCATCGTTGCGGCCGACGAAATACAGGAAACCATCGGCATCGCGGCGCACCGTGTCGCCCGACCAGACGGCCAGTTCGGGCAGCACCAGCCCATCGGCCTGGGGCGGCAGCGGCTTGAAGCGCTCGGCCGTGCGCGCCGCATCGTTCCAGTAGCCGAGCGCCACCAGCGCGCCACGGTGCACCAGTTCGCCCGGTTCCTCGTCGTCGCACACGCTGCCGTCGGCGCGCAGCACCAGCACTTCGGCATTCGGAATCGCCTTGCCGATCGAATCGGGGCGGCTGGCCAGCTGTTCCGGCGGAAGATAGGTGGAGCGGAACGCTTCCGTCAGCCCATACATCAGGAATATCTGCGTGCGCGGCAGCTGCGCGCGCAGCTTGTCGACGGTGCCCGGCTGCATCACGCCGCCCGAATTGGTGATATAGCGCAAGGGCGTCGACAAGGGCCAGCTCAGCTGCGACAGCTGTATCCACAGCGGCGGCACCGCCGCCAGGCCCGTGATCGCCTCCTGCTCCACCGCTTCGACAATGTCGCGCAGCAGCAGGTAATTGATCAGCACGGCGCAGGCACCGCTGGCAAACGCCGTGGTCAGCTGGCTCAGGCCATAGTCAAAGCTGAGCGGAAGCACGCACAGCAGCCGGTCCTGCGGCGTATTGCGCAAGTAGCTTGAGACGCTGACCGCGCCGGCCACCATATTGCGGTGCGACAGCACCACGCCCTTGGGCCGGCCGGTGCTGCCCGACGTATATAAAATCGCCGCCATGTCCTGATCGATCATGGCGTGCATGTCGCGGGACCTGGCCGGCAGATCGGCGCCCAGCTCCAGCACCGACGACCAGGACAGGATCTGCACGCCGCCCAGGGCGGTATCCGGGCCGCGCTCGCCGGTCACGATAATCGTACGCAAGCCGGGACAGCTGGCCAGCACCGGCGCCAGCTGGGCCAGCCGTTCGCGCGAGGTGACCAGCACGGACACGCCGCAGTCGCCCAGTATATAAGCGACCTGCTCGGGTTTCAGCAGCGGATTGACGGGCACGAACACGCCGCCGGCGGCCGCCGCGCCAAACATGGCGATCACGTTTTCCTGGCGTTTTTCCAGGTAGACGGCCACCCGCGCGGCGCGCCGCAAGCCCAGCTGCAGCAGCGCGCCGGCGCAGTCGCGCACGCTTTGCGCCAGCGCGCCATACGCCAGCGGCACGCCCTGGTAGCTCAAGGCCGGCGCGTCGGGCGCCTGGCGGGCCGTCTCGAAGATAAAGTCATGGATCAGTGTCGCCATCGTCTGCCCTTGTCTATGCGCGCATGATGCATTTCATGCATCCCCCTATGATTGGGACAAACGCCGGGGCAGTTCTTGATTTTTATCAACTAACAGGGCGCGGGGGCACAACTTGAGGCGGCGCAAGACTCATCAGCGCCGCTGCGCTCTAATGGACAACGTTGGCTGTCCAGCCGCCCCATCCTATTTCGCCATGGCCTGGTTCCTGAACCTCGTTCGCCATATCGCCGCCAGCCTGCGCCAGCTGGGCTGGATTGACGGCGCCTGGCATGCGTGCGCGCGCCTGCTGCAGGCGGTGCCCGGCGAACGCTGCGCGCTGCACCGCTATCAGTTCGTGGCACAGCCAGTGGCGCCCGATTCGCTGTGCCGGGGCCGTGGCAAGGCGATCGCCGTCACCCCCTGCCTGGCGGCAGACGCGCTGCCGCCCGGCCCCGCGCGGCCTTTGACGGTGCTGCGGGACCGCTACCGCCAGGGCGCGCAATGCCTGGTAGCGCGCGTCCACCAGGCAACTGATGCGGCGCCGTCCATGGCCGGCTGGCTGTGGCTGCTGCGCGGCGCCTGCCAGGAAGACGAGGTGCGCGCGCGCTATGTGCTGGCGCCCGAGCTGTCGTGGGACCTCGACGTCTGGGTGCATCCGGAGCAGCGCGGCGCACTGGTGTTCGCCCGCCTGTGGGAGGAAGCCAACGCCCGGCTGCACGCGCAAGGCGTGCGTTGGTCGTGCAGCCGTATCTCGCGCTTCAACCGCGGCTCGCTGGCGGCCCATGCGCGCCTGGGCGCCATCAGCCTGGGCACGGCCACTTTTGTCCGCTGCGGCCGCTGGCAATGGATGATCGCCAGCCTGCCGCCTTATCTGCATTTGTCGCGCCACCCCGCCAGTTTCCCCAGTTTCCGCTTTGATCATTTACCCTGGAGCCGCCATGCCGCCACTTGATACCATCACCGCCATCCTGCGCGCCGCGCTGGGACTGGGCACGCAACCGCTGGCGCACGATACGCCGCTGCTGGGCAGCTTGCCGGAACTCGATTCGATGGCCGTGATCGGCGTGATCGCCGCGCTGGAAGACCATTTCGGCTTCACCATCGAGGACGACGACATCCACGCCCGCCATTTCGCCACCGTCGGCACCTTGCAGGCGTTTGTCGACGCCAAGCTGGCGCAAGCGGATTTGCGCTGATGCTCAATGCCACCACCAGCCTGCTGCCGTTCTTCCTGCCGGCCTCCGGCGGCCAGCGCTACTGCCTGCTGCACCTGCCAGCGCCGGGCCGGCCTGCGCGTGGCGGCATCGTCTACATCCACCCGTTTGCCGAAGAACTCAACAAAAGCCGGCATGTGGCCGCGATGCAGGCGCGGGCCTTTGCCGCCGCCGGCTACAGCGTGCTGCAGCTCGACCTGTACGGCTGCGGCGACAGCAGCGGCGATTTCGGCGACGCGCGCTGGAGCATCTGGCGCAACGACCTGCACCTGGCCTGCGCCTGGCTGGCGCAACGGGTCGACGGCCCCTTGACCGTGTGGGGCTTGCGCCTGGGCGCCCTGCTGGCGCTGGAACTGGCCGCGCATCCGCCGGTGCCGCTGCAGCGGCTGCTGCTGTGGCAGCCGGAGCTGGACGGCCGGCGTGCCATCGATCGCTTCCTGCGCCTGCGCCTGGCCGGCCGCATGCTGGCGGGCCAGGCCGAAGCGCCCGGCCAGGCGCGCGCCGAACTGGCGGCCGGACGCGCCGTCGAAGTGGCCGGCTACCTGCTGGCGCCCGAACTGGCGCAGGCCATCGATGCGATGGCGGCCGGCAGTTTGCGCCCGCCGCTGCCCGTCTACTGGCTGGAATACCTGAGCGGCGACGCCCCGGTATTGCCGGCGCCCACCGCCAGGCTGGCCGAGCAATGGCGCGGTGCGGGCGTGGCGCTGCACATCGCCGGCTTTGCCGACGGTCCGTTCTGGAACAGCGCCGAATTGCTCGAGTGCCCACAATTGCTGGACGCTACCGCCAGTGTCTGCCACGACTGGCTCGACGAAGGAGATCCCCGGTATGCACGCTGAACTGTCCACCACGGACACCCTGGCAACCGTCCACCAACTGGCGCTGCGCTTTCGCTGCGCCGACGACGCCGATGCGCGCCTGGTCGGCATATTGACAATGCCGCCCGCGCCGGGCCCGCGCGGCGTATTGATCGTCACGGGCGGGCCGCAATACCGCGCCGGCAGCCACCGCCAGTTCGTTCTGCTGGCGCGCTTCCTGGCCGCGCGCGGCGTCGCCGTGCTGCGCTTCGACTATCGCGGCATGGGCGACAGCGAAGGGGCACCGCGCGACTACCGCCAGGTCGACGCCGACATCGCCGCCGCGCTGGCGCAGTTTTTCGCCGCCGTGCCGGCCCTGCGCGAAGTGGTGCTATGGGGCTTGTGCGACGGCGCCACGGCGGCCGCCTGCCACGCGCCGCGCGACCCGCGGATCAGCGGCCTGATACTGCTCAATCCCTGGGTGCGCAGCCCGGCAGGCCTGGCGCGCGCCACCTTGCGCCACTATTACTTGCCGCGCCTGCTGCAAGCGGACTTCTGGCGCAAGCTGGCCGGCGGCGGCGTGCAAATGAAAGACAGCCTGGCCTCGCTGCGCCAGGTGGCGGCCGACACCCACGACGACCGGCAGGAGGCGCAGGCGCCGGCAGCCCTGCTGTTCCAGGCGCTGGGCTGCTTTCGCGGCAAGGTGCTGCTGATCCTGAGCGGCGACGACCTGGGCGCGCGCGAATGGACCACCCTGCTGGCAAACAACCGCGCCTGGCGCGAACTGGGCCAGCGCCGCAACTGGCGCCAAGAGGAGGTGCCTGGCGCCAATCATACTTTTTCCAGCGCCGCCGCGCGCGCCCGGGTCGAACGCCTGTGCGCCGACTGGATCGCTTCATGCTGACCGTGCAGCCGGGCCCGCGCCGCGTGCTGATGGTGGCCTATCATTTTCCGCCGCTGCAAGGCGGCAGCGGCGTGCTGCGCACCCAGGGTTTCGCGCGCTACCTGCCCGAAGCGGGCTGGCAGCCGCTGATACTGAGCGCCAGCCCGCGCGCCTACGACCACACCAGCAGCGCCGCCACCAGCGACGGCCAGCTGACGGTGCGGCGCAGCGCGGCGCTCGATGCGGCGCGCCATCTGTCGCTGCGCGGGCGCTATCCCGCCTGCCTGGCCCTGCCCGACCGCTGGAGTTCCTGGTGGCTGAGCGCCGTGCCCGCCGGGCTGGCCATGATACGGCGCTACCGGCCCGACGCGATCTGGTCCACCTACCCGATCGCCACCGCCCACCTGATCGGCCTGACCCTGCACAAGCTCACGGGGTTGCCGTGGATCGCCGACCAGCGCGACCCGATGATCGACGACAGCGACCCGGCCGCGCCGTATCCCGCCAATGCCCGCCTGCACCGCCTGCATGGCTGGATCGAACAGCGCATCGCCGCCCGCAGCGCGGCCATCGTCTGCACCACGCCGGGCGCCCTCGCCAGCCACCGCCGGCGCCTGGCGCAAGTGGACGCCGAACGCTTTTGCCTGATCGAGAACGGCTACGACGAGGCCGGATTTGCAGACAGCGCCAGCCACGCGGCGGGCAGCCACCGCAGCCGCTTTCTGCTGCTGCACAGCGGCGTGATCTACCCGTCCGAGCGCGATCCGCAAGCGCTGTTCGCCGCCCTGGCCAAGCTGCGCCAGGGCGGCGTGCTGGCGGCGCACAATTTCCAGCTGCTGCTGCGCGCCACCGGCCACGACGCCTGGCTGGCCGGCCTGCTGGACAAATTCGGCATCGCCGACCTGGTCACCCTGGCGCCATTGCAGGCGCACCAGGAGGCGCTGCGCGAAATGCAGTCGGCCGACGGCTTGCTGCTGCTGCAGGCGGCCAACTGCAACGGCCAGATTCCCGCCAAGCTGTATGAATACCTGCGCTGCCGCCGTCCCGTGCTGGCCCTGACTGACCTGGCCGGCGACAGCGCGGCCAAGCTGCGCCTGTGCGGCATCGACACCATCGGCCAGCTGGCCTCGAGCGGCGATTGCGCGCGCGCGCTGCTGCGTTTCCTGGAACTGGCGCGCCAGGGCCGCGCGCCGCTGGCCAGCCAGGGCGCCATCCTGCTGCAGTCGCGGCAGGCGCGCAGCCATGCGCTGGCCGAACTGCTCGACCAGGTCACCCACCGGAGTCCACCATGAAAATCCTGCTGATGTTTTGCGCATGCCTGGCGTGCTGCGCCCCCGCCGCCGCGCAATCGGGCTGCCCGCCCTATGTAAAACACGATCCGGGCGGCGACTACACCAGCTCGGACGACCGGGCCGGCCTGGCGGTGGTCGAGCAATACCATTTTTCGCGCGATGTGGAAAGCCTGAAACAGGGCATGACGGGCAGCCTGGGTGGCGATATCAGCTACACCCTGGAGCACTTCCCCAACCATCACCGGGCACTGGCCGCGATGGCCAAGCTGGGCCAGCGCGACAAGCGCGTGCAGCCGGTGGGCGCGCGCTACACGGTCAGCTGCTATTTCGAGCGCGCGATCGCCTACGCGCCGCACGACACGACGGCGCGCATGGTGTTCGGTAACTACCTGCTGGCCACCAAACAGGACGCGGCGGCGCTGGAACAGCTGCAGGAAGCGGCGCGCCGGTCGCCCGAACACGCCACCCTGCAGTACAACCTGGGCCTGCTGTACGTCAAGCGCAAGGAGTACGCGCAGGCGCGCGAGCACGCGGCCAGGGCCTACGCCCTGGGTTTCCCCTTGCAGGGCCTGAAAAACCAGCTGAAGAAAGCCGGCCAGTGGCAGGAGCCGCCGGCCGCGGCCAGGGAAACCGCTACGGCAGAATGACGGGCGGACGGTCAGCCACGCTGAGGCGCCCGGTCGGCGAGGCGGCCAGGGCGCTGGCCAGCGCCGCGCGCGCGCCGGCGCGGTTTTCGGCCTCGCCGATATCGGCCAGTTCCGCCGGCTGCAGCACGGTGGCCGTCAACATCATCACCGGGCCATACGGCGTATCGAAGAAAGCGGGAATGGTCGGCGCCGTGGCGTCGATCAGCACGCCCACCTGTTCATTCTCGTCTTCCAGGCCATCGGGCGGCGCTTGCAGGTCCAGCGCCATCGACACGCTGCCATGGCGCTCGACCAGCAAGTCGATCGAACCGTGATCGGCCACGTTCTGGCTCAATTGATACACCAGGTCGAACAGCCAGGAGCCGGCGATATCGTCGCCCTCGATACTGGACAGGGGCGCCTCGACGCACACCTCCACCAGGTAGCCGCGCGGCTCGAAAATATCGTCGTCATCCTCGAACGGGTCGCTGAGGCCATCGCTGGCGATAATAATGGAACCGGGCCGGCGGATCACGCGCCAGGCCTGGCGCAGCGACGGCCAGCGCGGCCCGCCCATGAACGACGGGTTCACCAGCGGCGCCAGCACATCGCCGTCGATGGCGCCCAGGCTGGCATAAAAGGCGTCGCGCGCGGCGCAGGCGGTGGCCAGCATCTGCGCGCCGGCCTCCTTGCCGACCACCGCGTGCTCCGACGGTGCTACATGGGGGAGCTCTTCTTCGCTCATTTTTTCTCCACGGGTTGGACTTTCGAGGCGGCCAGCACGGCGCGCTGGCGCGCGGTATCGATATCGTCGGCGGTGGCCAGCGCCACGCCCATGCGGCGGCGCGCAAACGATTCGGGCTTGCCGAACAAACGCAAGTCCGATCCCGGCACGCTCAAGGCATCGGCGACGCCTTCGAAGGCGATGCCCTTCGCTTCCAGCTGGCCATAGATCACGGCCGACGCACCCGGCGAGCGCAGCGCCACGTTGACGGGCAAGCCCAGGATGGCTTTCGCGTGCAGTTCGAATTCGCTTTGCACCTGGCTGGCCATGGTCACCATGCCGGTGTCGTGCGGCCGCGGGCTCACTTCCGAGAACCACACCATATCGTCCTTGACGAACAGCTCGACGCCGAACAGGCCCAGCCCGCCCAGGTCATCGGTCACCTTGCGCGCGATCTCGCGCGAACGTTCAAGCGCCAGCGGCGCCATGCGCGCCGGCTGCCACGATTCCACATAGTCGCCCTGCACCTGCAGGTGGCCGATCGGCTCGCAAAACTGCGTCTCGACCTGGCCGGAAGCACCGATGGCGCGCACCGTCAGCAGGGTAATCTCGTAGTCGAAATCGATAAAGCCTTCGACGATCACCCGGCCCGTGTCGACCCGGCTGCCGCTGGCCGCATACGCCCAGGCGGTTTCCACCTCTGCCGCGCTGTCCAGCTTTGACTGGCCCTTGCCCGACGACGACATGACCGGTTTCACCACGCAGGGAAAACCGATTTCCTGGCAGGCCAGCTGCAATTCCTGCAAGCTGCTGGCGAAGCGGTACGGTGACGTTGCCACGCCAAGGTCTTCGGCCGCCAGGCGGCGGATGCCTTCACGGTTCATCGTCAGCTGGGCCGCGCGCGCGGTCGGAATGCAGGTGATCTGGCCGGCCGCTTCCAGCGCCGCCAGCGTATCGGTGGCGATCGCCTCGATTTCGGGCACGATCAGGTCCGGCTTTTCCAGATCGATCAGGGCCGCCAGCGCCACGCCGTCGCTCATGTCGATCACGTGCGAGCGGTGCGCCACCGGATGGCCGGGCGCGTTCGGATAACGGTCGACCGCGATCACCTCCACCCCCAGGCGCTGCAGGGCAATGATCACTTCCTTGCCCAGTTCGCCGGAACCGAGCAGCATGACCTTGATGGCGGTGGAAGATAAAGGCGTACCGAAAGTGCGGGGCGTGCTGAAGGTGTTGGACATGGGTAATGGCGTGGGGCGTAGGGAAAGATGGCTGGAACTATAACAAATGCCGGCGCTCTTGGACAGCGCGCTTCCTGCCGTGCGGCGCACCGGCGGCACTTGCCAGCTCCCGCCGCCAATGCAATAATTGAGAATCATTCTCAATTATTGCACTCCTGACCCGCCATGCCCCCTGCCGCGCCGCCCGATCTGTCCGTCCTGTACAGCGCCCATCACGGCTGGCTGCAGGGCTGGCTGCGGCACAAGCTGGGCAGCGGTGCCGACGCGGCCGATGTCGCGCAGGACACTTTCATGCGCCTGCTGCAGCGCCGCGACCGTCCGCCAGCGGCGCTGCGCACCCCGCGCGCCTACCTGACGCGCATCGCGCAAGGCCTGGTGATCGATCATTACCGGCGCCGCGACGTGGAACAAGCCTACCTGCAGGCGCTGGCCTTTCATCCGGAACAGGTGGCGCCGTCGCCCGAAGCGCGCCTGCTGATCATCGAAACGCTGCTGCGGCTGGACACGGCGCTCGACGCCCTCAAGCCGCGCGCGCGCCAGGCATTTTTGCTGGCCCAGCTCGACGGCCTGGCCGGACCGGCCATCGCCGCCCGGCTCGATGTGTCGCTGGCCACCGTGGAGCGCGACCTGGCCAGCGCCTGGCGCGCCTGCTACCGCGTGTATTTTTCCTGATGCGGCAGGTCTCGCCGCAAGATCCGGACGATCCGGTCGAGCAAGCCATCGCCTGGGCCGTGCGGCTGCAACTGCATGGCCCGCTGCCAGCCACCTTGCAAGCGCTGCGGCAATGGCGTGACGCCGATGCCCGCCATGAAACAGCGTGGCAGCGCATCGCCGCCATGCAAGGCCAGCTCTCCGGCCTGCCACCGGACGCAAGCCGCGCCACCCTGGACGCCAGCCTGGCGCGCCGGCGTCAGCGCCGCCAGTCGCTCAAGCTGGTAGCCGCCTTCGGCGTGACCGGCACGGGCGCCTGGCTGGTGCTCGACAGCCGCGCCGACTACCGCACCGGCACCGGCCAGCGCCTGGCCGTCACGCTGCCCGATGGCAGCCTGCTCAATCTCAATGCCGGCACCGCCGTCAACGTGCGATACGATGGCGCGCGCCGCCTGCTGACGCTGCTGCGCGGCGAAATCGCCGTCACCACCGGCATCGATCCGCTGCGCCGCCCATTTCGGGTCGATACGGACACGGCCCGCATGCAGGCACTGGGCACGCGCTTTACCGTCCGCCGCCTTGAGGACGGCGCAGTGCCGCTGACGCGCCTGACCGTGCAGCAGGATGCCGTGCAGATGCAGGCGACGGCCGCCAGCGCTGAACCAGTGCTGGCGCGGGCGGGCGACGCGCTGCTGACCGATGGCATGCGCATCTGGCGCGACCAGGACCGGCACGACGATCCGGCCGCCTGGCTGGACGGTGTGATCGTGGCGCGCGAGATGCCGCTGGGACGGCTGGTGGCGGAACTGGCGCGCCACCGCCACGGCCTGCTGCAGTGCGACGCCGACATCGCGCAGCTGCCAATTTCCGGCGTATTCCAGCTCGGCGATCCGGAACGGGCCTTGCGCGTGCTGCTGCAAACGCAGGCCATCGTCGCCGTCTACCGCACGCGTTTCTGGGTCACCTTGAAAAAAGCGTAAAAAAGTTGAGGGGATCTGGCCGGCCCGCACGGCAACCAGTCAGATACCACTCACCTTGAAAGCGCCATGATCTCTTCTTCGATAAAACACCTTCCCTGCCGTTCCACCCTGGCCAGCGCCGTCGCCGCCGCCCTGTTGCTGCTGGCGGCGCCCGCCATGGCCCAGCAGGGCGCCTCGCCCGGCGCCGGCGCCGTCTACTCCTTGCAGATCGCCGCCGGCCCGCTCGACGCGGCGCTGGAACAGCTGGCCCGCAAGGCCGGCCTGACATTGACCTACCAGGCCGGCGAGCTGCGCGGCTTGCACAGCGCCGGCCTGGCCGGCAGCCACGACGCCGAAACGGCGCTGCGCCTGCTGCTGGCCGGCAGCGGCCTGACGGCGGTACGCCTGGGGCCCGCCGACTTCGCCCTGCGCGCACTGCCCAGGACCAGCGACGCGACCCAGGGCGGCGAACAGAGCCTGGCCGAGATCACCGTCACGGCCGGCAACGCGCCGGTGCCGGAAACGGAAAACAGCGGCGCCTATGCGGCGGCGCTGGCCGGCACCGCCACCCGTTTCGTGCTGTCGCCGCGCGAAACGCCACAGTCGCTGACCGTCATCACGCGCCAGCAGATGGACGACCAGGGCATCGCCACCCTGGCCGACGTGCTGCAGCAGACGCCGGGCGTGACCGTCTCGCACGACGACTCCGAGCGCTACAACTACTATGCGCGCGGCTTCAGCCTGAACAGTTTCCAGTATGACGGCGTGCCCACCTTCGATTTTGGCACCAACTCGAACGGCCTGGGCATCCGCGACATGGCGATCTATGACCGGGTGGAAGTGGTGCGCGGCGCGAATGGCCTGATGAGCGGCGCCGGCAGCCCGGCCGGCGCCGTCAACCTGGTGCGCAAGAAGCCCACGCGCCAGTTCCAGGCCTACGCACAAGCCAGCGTGGGCAGCGAAGACCGCTACCGGGCCGAGGCTGACCTGTCCGGCCCGCTCAATGCCGACGGCTCGCTGCGCGCGCGGCTGGTGGCGGCCTACCAGGATCATGGCTCGCATATCGATTATTACCGCCAGAACAAGACTGTGGCCTACGGCGTGGTCGAGGCGGATCTGTCGCCACGCACAAAGGTGCTGGCCGGGCTCGACTACCAGAAGATCGGCTCGCAAGGCTCCTCGTTCGGCCAGAATCCGCTGTTCTACAGCGACGGCAGCCGCACCCGCTTTGCCCGCTCCTTCAATCCGGCCGCGCGCTGGACCGACGCGGGCAGCAGCAGCACGCGCGTGTTTGCCGCCGCGGAACACCTGTTCGACAACGGCTGGCAGCTGCGGGCCGAAGCGAGTCACTGGAAGGGAGATACGGACCAGCTGCAAGCCAATATCATCAGCTGGGGCCCCTATCCCGACCAGGCGACGGGCCTGGCCACATTGCAGCGCGGCGCCAAGACCTATGTCATCGACAGCAATTCGCTCGATGCCTATGCGACGGGGCCGTTCCAGTGGCTGGGGCGCCAGCATGAACTGGTGTTCGGCATCAATGCCAGCCACCGCGATTCCAACTACATCGCTTATGGCGGCGGCAATGTGGAGATCGACTATCGCCGCTGGAACAATACCGTGCCGCAGCCTGCGGCCATGCAGGTCAGCCTGACGCAGCAATATGCATTCAAGGAATACGCCGCCTATGGCGCGGCTCGCTTCAAGCCGACCGACGGCCTGTCGCTGATCGTCGGCAGCCGCCTCAATTCGTACGAACGCACGGGCGACCTGGTGTATGGCTGGGGCGGCACGGGACGCGATGACGCAAAGGAGAGGCACCAGCTGGTGCCGTATGCGGGCGCCGTCTACGACCTGAACGCCACCTATTCAGCCTACCTCAGCTACGCCAGCATTTTCGATCCGCAATCGGTCAGCGACGCCAACGCGCGGGCGCTGCCGCCCACCACCGGCGCCTCGTGGGAGAGCGGCATCAAGGGCGAGTTTTTCGACCGCAAGCTCAACGCCAGCGTGGCCGTGTTCCAGATCCGGCAGGATAATCTGGCCGATTACGTGGGCACGGATGCCAACGAGCGCGAAGTGTACCGCGCCATCGACGGCACCACCACGCGCGGCATCGAAGCCGAGGTAACGGGCCAGCTGCGGCCGGGCTGGCAGATCATGGCCGGCGCCACCTGGAGCCGCCCGCGCGACAAGGACGGCCGGCGCATCGACACCACCCGCCCGGAACGCAGCGCCAAGCTGGCCACCACTTACCGCCTGCCCGGCGCCTGGCGGCAACTGACGGTCGGCGCCAACCTGAACTGGCAGGGCCGCACCTGGTACAGCACCACCCTGACGGGCGACGTGCCGGCGCGCGCCGATGAAGGCAGCTTCGCCGTGGCCGGCCTGATGGCGCGCTACGTGGTCAACAGCAAGCTCAGCGCGGTGCTGAACATCAACAATGTGTTCGACAAGACGTATTACAGCGGCTATGGCCTGTATGGCAGCGGCTATTATGGCGACCCGCGCAACGCACAATTAACGCTGCGCGCCAGTTTTTAACAGGGCACGCAAAAAACAGGAAGGCCAGAAATAGACGAACCGGCAAAGCATGTACCGGTTCAAGTGCCAAACCAAGGTTCCCCGGGCCGCGACGCCGGCCCGCCTTTCTCAAGCTTTTCAACCAGAAAATCGATAAAAACGCGCAGCCGCGGCGGCAGATGACTGCTGGCCGGCCACAGCAGCCAGAAGGTCGCCTGTTCCTGCGTATGGTCATCAAGCAGGCTTTCCAGCTGTCCCGCCGCCAGCTCACGCCCGACAGTGAACGCTGGCAGATAGGCGATGCCCTGCCCCTGCACAGCCAGGAACACGCGCATCTCCACGCTATTGCAGACCATCGCAGAAGCGGCCACGGGATCGCCGGGCGCCAGCGGCCATTGCTCAAGCCTGCCGGTGGCGGGAAAGCGATAATGCAGCTGTGTATGTTGCGCCAGCCCGGCCGGGGTGGCGGGATGGCCATGCCGGGCCAGGTATGCAGGCGCAGCCACCAGCAGGCGGCGAAACGTGCACAGGCGGCGCGACGCCAGGCCCGAATCGGCCAGCGCACCCGTGCGCACCACGGCGTCGTAGCCGTCGCTGACGACATTGACCAGCGTATCCGAAAAATCCAGGTCCAGCTCGACGGCCGGATAGGCCCGCATGAAGGCCAGGATGGCCGTATCGAACAGGCCGCTGTAGCGTGGCAGGCTGATGCGCAGTTTCCCGCTGGGCCCCTTCGCTGAAGCGCTCAGTTCCTGCTCGGCCGCCTCCACCTCGGCCAGGATGCGCCGGCAGCGCGCCAGGAACTGTTCCCCTTCCACTGTCAGCGACAGATGGCGCGTGCTGCGCCGGAACAGGCGCGCGCCCAGCCGCGCCTCCATGCGCGCCACGCTTTTGCCCACTGCGGAAGACGACAAGCCCAGCTGGCGGGCGGTGGCCGAAAAACTGCCGCTGTCGGCCACCTGCACGAACATGGCGATACTGCCCAGGCTATCCATTTTCTTCCCTTGTGACTGATTCAAGACATATTTGTCCGCTATGTTCGTCAGTCTAGCCCATTTTTCTGCAATCTCCGCGCCGCCATACTCTGGCATCTTCCTCTTGCCGCGAGTCGCCATGCATATTGTTTCCACCGCTTCCACCCGCCGCACCCTGTCGCTGCAGGTGCTGGCCGCCTGCCTGACCGGCTTGCTGATACCGCTCTCGTTTACCGGCCCGGCCGTGGCGCTGCCGGCCCTGAGCCAGGTGGCGGGCGCCAGTCCATCGGCCCTGAACTGGGTCCTCAACGCCTATATCCTCAGCTATGGCAGCGCCATGATGGTGGCCGGCAGCCTGACCGACCTGCTGGGCCGGCGCCGCGTTTGGTTGGCGGGCTTGAGCGTGTTCTGCCTGGCCACCGTCGCCATCGCTTGCGCGTCGTCCGTGCCCCTGATCGCCGCACTGCGTTTCGTGCAGGGCCTGGGTGGCGCGGCCGCGTTTGCCGCGGCCATGTCCTCGCTGTCACCGTTGTTCCAGGGCGCGGCGCGTAACCAGGTGATGAGTTTGCTGGGCACGACATTTGGCTTGGGCCTGGCCTTCGGTCCGCTGGCGGCCGGCGCCGTGCTGGCCGTGGCGCCCTGGCCGGCCATCTTCTATGCCACCGCCGCGCTCGGCGTGATGGGGTTCTTGCTGGCCGGCGCCAGCGTGCCGCAGGACCCGGCGCATGCCGGCGGCCGGCTGGACTGGCCCGGCGCGCTCACCTTCAGCGGTGCGCTGGGCCTGCTGACGGTGGCGCTGCTGCTGGCGCCCGAGCACGGCTGGCGCAGCCCATGGGTGTTGTGGCCGGCCCTGGCGGCCTTGCTGCTGCTCGCAGCTTTCATACGGATCGAAAAAGGAACCGCGCAGCCATTGCTGGACCTGTCGCTGTTCCGCCAGCGCCGCTTTGTCGGCGTGCAGGTGCTGGCGGCCTCGCCCGCTTTCCTGTTTATCGTGCTGATCGTCATGCTGCCCGGGCGCTTCATCGGGGTGGACGGCATGGCGCCGCTGGCGGCCGGGCGCCTGATGATGGCCCTGGCCGCGCCGCTGTTGCTGGTGCCTGTGCTGGCCAGCATGCTGCTGCGCTGGTGTAGCGCGTCACTCCTGTGCGCGGCCGGCTTGCTGCTGGCCGCCGTGGGCCTGGTCTGGCTGGCCATGGCCGGTGCGGCAACGCCCTGGGCGCTGCTAGTGATCGGCACCGGCATCGGCCTGCCCTGGGGCTTGATGGATGCGATGGCCCTGAATGTGGTGGAAGCGGATCGGGCCGGCATGGCGACCGGCATCTTCAATACGGTGCGCGTCTCGGCCGATGGCGTGGCGCTGGCGGTGGCGGGCGCCGTGCTGGCCGGCCTGATCGGCATCAGCCTGGCGGAATCGCTGCCGGCAGGCCTGCCTTTGGCGCAAGCGGCCAGCCGCGCCGCGCTGGGCGATTTGCGGCAGGCCGCGCAGCTGCTGCCAGGCAACATGGAACTGCTGCGCGCCAGTTATGACGCGGCGTTCCGCCAATTATTGCTGCTGTTGTCGGCGCTGGCGGTGGCTACCGCGCTATTGCTGCTGTATTTGCTGCGCCAGGCGCGTCCTCAGGCGTCAAAACCGTAGGCGACGGCGATCAGCAGCAGGGCATTGTTGACGGCGCGGGCCAGGGCGGTGGTGGCATAGGCCGGCGCCACGCCCGGTTCGCGGTAACGCAGGTAGACCAGGCTGAACATGGCGCCTGAACCGAGCGCGACGATTGCATGCAGCAAGCCGCCGCTCAGATAATGGACGATGCCCCACAGGATGGCGCCGATAAAAATGCTCAAAGGCTGTCCAACGCCAAAACGCCGCAGGATTTCCAGCGGCAGCAGCTGGCCCAGGAACGTTTCCAGGATGGGAGAATAGATGACGACCCAGAACAGCAGCAGCGGCAGCGACATTTCGCGCTGGAACCTGGCCAGCCCGGTGTGCACGCCCCAGTACTGGGGCGGCAGCAGGGCCTTGGCGGCGGACAGGATGGCAAAGCAGAGGATGCAGGTCAGCACGGCCCAGCCGATGGCGCCGAGAATATGGCGCAGCACCGGCAAGCGGGCCTTCGGGAAGAAGTCCGGGCGGTCGACATCGTGACGCCGGTGCAACTGCATAGGTGATCCTGGGTGCGCTGGTCCGGCCATCATTGTAGCGCGTAACAGCGGAACCGCGCGCACCTTGCCGCGCTTCGCAGGCTATGCCGCCAGCAGCAGCGGCTGGTGCTGGGCGTGGGCCAGCTTGAAGACGCCCACTTCCTGCTCCAGCTGCTGCGCCTGCTGCTGCAGCTGGTGCGCGGCGGCCGCCGCGTGCTCGACCAGCGCCGCGTTCTGCTGCGTGACTTTATCCATGTCGACGATGGCGCGGTTGATCTGCTCGATGCCGGCGCCCTGCTCCTGCGTGGCGAGGCTGATCTCGGCCATGATGCCCGTCACGCGGCCGATGCCGGCCACCACGTCATGCATGGTGGCGCCCGCTTTTTCCACCAGCACGGTACCGGTGCCGACCTTGCTGACCGAATCGTGGATCAGCGCCTTGATCTCGTGCGCGGCGGCGGCCGAGCGCTGGGCCAGGCTGCGCACTTCGGTGGCGACGACGGCAAAGCCACGGCCCTGTTCGCCGGCCCGGGCCGCTTCCACGGCGGCGTTCAGCGCCAGGATATTGGTCTGGAACGCAATGCCGTCAATCACGCCGATAATGTCGACGATCTTGTTCGACGAGGCGTTGATCAGGCCCATGGTCTGCACCACCTCGGCCACCGCCCTGCCGCCCTGCTCCGACACCTTGGACGCTTCGCGCGCCAGGTGATTGGCTTGCTGGGCGTTTTCCGCGTTCTGGCGCACGGTGGCAATCAATTGCTCCATCGACGAGGCCACCTCCTCCAGCGAACCGGCCTGCTGCTCGGTGCGCAGCGACAGGTCGCGGTTGCCCGAGGCGATATCGGTCGAGGCGGCCGCAATGTTTTCCGTGCCGCGGCGCACTTTGCCGACTATCGCCGACAGATTGTCGCGCATGGTCTTCATGGCGAACAGCATGCTGCTGTCGTCCCCTGGACGCGTCACCACTTCGATGCCCAGTTCGCCATGGGCGATGCGGTCGGCAATCGCCGCCGCATAGTCGGGCTCGCCACCGAGCTGGCGCAGCAGACGGCGCGTGATGACGGTGCCGACCACCACGCAGACCAGCACGCTGACCGCGGCCAGCACGGCCATCCAGCGTACCGACTGGCCATAGATGGCGTGCGCCGCTTCGCTGGCCTGTGCCGACTCGCGCTGCACCGATTTGAGCACCGCATCGATATCGGCCACGATCTGGCGCCGCAGGGGGCTGCAGTCATTGACCAGGAAAGTGCCGTACTCTTCCATCTTGCCGGCCTCGCGCAACTGGCGCGGGCGCAGCAGTTCCTGCGCCATGGCGTTCAGGCCGATGCTGACCTTGTCGAACTGCGGGTCGCCCTTGAACACCGGCGCGAGTTTCGACAACGCATCGAGGTACAGCGCTTTTTGCTGGTCGAGAATCGCCAGCTCCCTGCTGGCGGCCGCTTCATCGGGAAAAATATAGGCGTTGCGGGCCGCCAGGCCGGTCTGGTCGAGCGCCTCGCGCGCCACGTACAGCGGTTCGAGTTTTTGCTGCTGCACGGTTTCCTGGGCCTTCATGGCATTCGAAATGGCGCCGATGCGCAGCATGGCAAAAGCGGCCAGCACCAGCATCAGCGCCACCAGGGCCGCAAAGCCGAGGGTCAGGCGCATGCCGATGGTAAGACTACGTTGTGACTTCATGATTAATCCTGTTCCTGTAATAAACATGCTTGCCGGACACGGCGGCGTCGATGCGATAGGTGGTACAGCAGGCGATACGATGCAGGCGGTATCCTGGTATGGGATACAGGCCGGTGACTGGCGTTTTTTGGGCTGTCGGGGGTCTTGCCGAACGAGTGGCGCGGGTCTGGACCGGCGCTTTCTCTATAGGCGAGACTATAACTCATAGGAAACAAAAAAAGATTTTCAGAAACTGAATTTTGATGCCTAAAAGTACTATATATTTGCTTTTAGACGAAGTTTCAGCACTTATTTCTCTACAATGTGTGGCACTTCACTTAGCGCCAGGACGCGCTCCTGCCTTTTTGTCCATGCAGGCGCCAGCCGCGCATTCGACCCTGCCCCATGGCTGCGCGCATTAACTGGTTATAATTGCCCCATTCTTTACAATCGAGGTTGAGTATGAAATGGGCCTTGCTGGGCATTTTTGTGTTTTCCGTTTTACATATCCATTTCCGGGGCAAGGTGCGCCTGCCGTTCCGGCGCCAGATTTTCGACCACTCGTCGTTCATGGCGCCGCTGAACCTGTTCATGCACACGTTTTCAAAAGTGCCGGCCACGCCCTACCTGGCCGTCTCCGACTTTCCCGAACTGGCGCCGCTGCAGCAGAACTGGCATATCATCCGCGATGAAGCGCTGCGCTTGCAGGAACTGAAAAAGATCAAGGCGGCCGAGAAGAACGACGATGTCGGCTTCAATTCCTTCTTCAAATACGGCTGGAAGCGTTTTTACCTGAAATGGTATGACGCCAGCCACCCGTCGGCACAGCAGATGTGCCCGCAAACCTATGCCCTGCTGCAATCGATTCCGTCGATCAAGGCCGCCATGTTTGCCGAACTGCCGTCCGGCGGCAAGCTCAACCCGCACCGCGATCCGTTTGCCGGCTCGCTGCGCTATCACCTGGGCCTGCAGACGCCGAATGACGACCGCTGCTTTATCGACGTCGATGGCGAGCGCCACAGCTGGCGCGACGGCCAGGCCGTGATGTTCGACGAAACCTATATCCACTGGGCCCGCAACGACGCCGACAGCGACCGCGTCATTTTGTTCTGCGACATCGAACGCCCGATGCGTTTCCGCTGGGCGCAGGCACTGAACCGCTGGCTGGGCCGCACCCTGATGACGGCCGCCGCCTCGCCGAACGAACTGGGCGACCAGGCCGGCGGCATCAGCAAGCTGTTCCGCATCTCGTGGGCCATGGGCCAGTACCGCCGCCGCTTCAAGGCGTGGAACAAGAACGCCTACAACCTGACGCGCATCGCGCTGGTGGTTGCCATCATTGCGCTGATCTACTATATCTGAGCGTGCTTGCGCATCAGAAATGACAAAACCGCCCACGGGCGGTTTTGTCATTTCTGGAAAATCATCATCGGTATGGTGATCGGCGCTCAACCATCGGTCGACTGCGTGAGCTGCTCCCACGCATCGATCTCGCGCCCAAGGCCGGCCAGCTTGCCCCGCACCAGCTGCAGCGCGTCGCTGCCCAGCAGCAAATGCGTCGGCGGCGCAAGCTCCTCGATAATGGCCAGTATCGCGCGCGCCGCCTTGCCAGGATCGCCCAACTGCCTGCCGCTTTTCTCCTCCCGCGCTTGGCGAACCGGATCGAACAGGGCGTCGTAATCCGCAATCGAGCGGGCGGTGCGCTGCATCGAGCGGCCGGCCCAGTCGGTGCGAAACGACCCTGGCGCGACGGCGGTCACCGCGATGCCGAACGCCCGGACTTCCTTGGCCAGCGTGTCCGAAATGCCTTCCAGCGCGAATTTGCTGCCGCAGTAATAGGCAATGCCGGGCATCGTGAGGTAGCCGCCCATCGACGTGACGTTGACGATATGGCCGCGCCGGCGCGTGCGCATGGACGGCAGCACGGCCTTGATCATGGCGACCGGGCCGAAGACGTTGACGTCGAACTGGCGGCGCATGTCTGACAGCGGCGATTCTTCCAGGATGCCTTCGTGTCCGTAGCCGGCATTGTTGACGAGCACGTCGACCGCGCCGAGGTTCGCTTCGATCTCGGCAACGACGCCGTCGATGGCATCGACTTGCGTCACGTCAAGCAAGCGCGCGTGGGCACGCGCCGGACACAGGGCTTCGAACGCCGCCGCGGCCTGCGCGTTCCTGACCGTACCGACCACGCGGTGACCGTCCGCCAGCGCTTGTTCCGCAAGGGCGCGGCCGAAGCCGCTGCTGACACCGGTGATCAGCAAGAGTTTATTGGATGCCATACGGCCTTCTTTAAGTAAGTTAACGGAACTGGCATGTTATTCTTCAAAAAGCACTGCAATAAACCATGATCCGCTATATTTCTTGCCTAAAACTATGTTTCATCCGATAGCCGACTATCCAATCGATGACGTTTTCGGCCAGGCCCAGCAGCGCATGGTCGAACTGCTGCGGGCCTTGGCGCCGGCCGAAGGCTATAACCTCACCGCCCTGCCCAGCGTGCGGATCCTGCGTTCCGACCGGGCCCTGACGCGCACGCCGGTACTCTATGATCCGGGTATCGTCATCGTTTGCCAGGGTTGCAAGCGCGGTTACTTCGGCGACAGGCTGTACGTCTACGACGCGCAGCATTACCTGGCGGTGTCGGTTCCCGTGCCGTTCGACATGGAAACGGATGCGACGCCGGCACAGCCGCTGCTGGCGCTCTACCTGCACCTCGATTTCGCCATCGCCGCCGACCTGATGCTGCATATCGACCGCCAGGCCGTGGCCGAAGCGGCCCAGGCGCCGCAGAGCATGCTGTCGAGTCCCATCGATACGGACATGCGCCTGTCGATCTTGCGTTTCCTGGAGGCGTTGAACCGGCCGCTGGAGGCGGTCGTGCTGGGACCGGGCCTGCTGCGCGAACTGTATTTCCGGGTGCTGACCGGCGCCCAGGGACGCGCGATGCGCGAGGCGCTGGCGCTGAAAGGCCAGTATGGAAGGATAGGCCGCGCGCTGCGCCGCATCCATGCCGCTTACGCGGAAGCGCTCGACCTGGCCCAGCTGGCAAGGGAAGCGGGCATGAGCATTCCGGCTTTCCACCACCACTTCAAGGCGATCACGCAGACATCGCCGATGCAATACCTGAAATCGACGCGGCTGCACCAGGCCCGCTTGCTGATGGTGCGCCAGGACCTGACGGCGGAAGCGGCATGCCACGCCGTGGGCTATACCAGTGCGTCGCAGTTCAGCCGGGAGTTCCGGCGGCTGTTCGGCCTGGCCCCGGCGGCGGAGGCCAGGCGCATGCGGGCGAGCTTCGCCATTCCGCCGGCGTTTGCCGGCGTCGAGTTTGTTTCGTCACACTGACGGCCGCTGGCGGCCTATTTCACCGGCTCGACCGTCACCACCAGGCCGCTGCCGGTGGTTTTTATTTGCGTCGGCACGAACTGCACGCCCGCATAGCGCAGATCCTCGGGCTTGAAGGTGTAGATCGGTGTTTCATGCATCAGCTGGTCGGCCACCAGGCTGGCCACCTTGGCGAACTGGCGCTGCTGCGACTCATCCATTCCCTCGATATTGACCCGGTCCACGCTGGCGTCGGCAAGGTACACGGCATTGCGCTGCGGGTCGAGCCGCAGGCGGCCCGAGATGGCCAGGTTGCCGCGCCAGTGCTGGCGCACAAACGGCGGCGTCACGCTGGCGTCGACCGACAGCGCCACCCGTTCGCGTTCAGGCTGCAGGGACAATTGCGGATTGCTGACCTTCACCTCCAGCACCGACAGCACCCGCTTGTCGATCGGGAAACGGCGTTCCAGGCCCTGCTGCATCTTGGCCAGTGACAGATTGACGTCGCGCGGGCCGATCAAGGTCGAGCACGAGGCCAGCATGCCGCCGGCAAGCACGACGATGGCGGCGTTTTTCAGGAAGGAGCGCTTGGAGGTGGCAGTCATGGAGGTTCTCGAAAAAGTGATCCGGCTATCTTACACAGCCGTTTGACGCAACACAAATCCGTGCCAACAATACCGGCAGATGCAGAAAAATAAGCTTTGACACCAGCCGTCCTGCCAGCCATGCTTTTGGGAACATATGCTGCGCTCACACTCCCAAGGGTCTACATGAACAAACTCCTACTGCCGATGGCACTCGTCGTCCTCGCTGCACTGAGCGGATGCGCTCATCACATGGCGAGGCATGAGGTGATCAATGGCGCGGCACCGATGGCGCGTGACGTGGTGTCGTCCGTCGAACCCGGCTTATTTGCGCAGCATACTTTTACGGCATCGAATGGGACGGTGCTGCCGTACCGCATCCTGGCGCCACTGAAACCGGAGCCAGGCGTGCGCTATCCCCTGGTACTGCAACTGCACGGCTCCGGCGGCATCGGCACCGACAACCTGCGGCAGCTCGACCGCCTGGCAAAATCCTGGGCCATGCCGGAGATACGCGCACGATATCAAGCCTATGTCCTGGTGCCGCAGTTTCCAGTCCGAAGCGCAAACTACGGCCCGCCGTCACCGGATCAATACGCCGAACCCTCAGCGGACTTGATCGCAGCGCTGGAACTGGTCGAAACATTCGCCCAACAACACCCGGTGGACGGCGCCAGGATTTATGCGCTCGGATTCTCGATGGGCGGCTCGGCCGCCTGGCTTGCGCCAACCTTGAAGCCAAACTTGTTTGCCGCCATCATGCCGGTCTCGGGCATCGCCCCAGCAAATACCTCCGCAGAGCTGCTGCGGGACTTGCCGATCTGGGTCATGCACGGCAATGCCGATACCGAGAACCCGATTCTTGCCGACCGCAGACTCAGCAAGCTGATTGAAAAAAGCGGTGGCCAACGCCTTTTATTCAGGGAGTATGAGGGCCTCGATCACCAGTTGCATGCCGACCTCTACCCTGGTTACTGGTGGCGAAACTGGCTTTTTGAGCAACATCGCGATTGAAAAACGTGGTGGGCGATTCCATGTTCATTGTCTGGCCACCACAAAAAAAATCGGGCGCAGACCTTGCGGCTGCGCCCGATTTGACGATGGCTGGAGTGTTTAATGGACGAACAAGGCGATCAGGATGACGATCGGCAGCGGGATGCCCAGCAACAGCAAGAGGATGGAACGCATGGAGTTTCTCCTGTAATAAGGTAAATGATCAGATCGACACGTGGCGCAATACGCGCTCGTGGTCACGCTGGCGGCCGCCAAAGGTCGCTGCCAGGGCGGCGACAAAGGCGCCCAGCAGCAGGGCGACAAACATCCACAGGGCCGTATGGGCGCCAGCCTTGCGCGCCGTTTCGGCCGCTTGCTGGGCCTTGGCCTTGGCGTCGGCGGCAGCCTTGCTGGCGCGGCCATAGACGGCGTCGACACGGGCTTCCGCTTCGGCTTGCGTCAAGCCGGTGCGTTTGGCCACCACCTGGCCCAGGTAGGCGCGGTCATCGGCAGCCAGGGTGCCGTTCGACATGCTCGATGCGAAGATGCGGCCGATTTCAACGCGCTGGTCGGCGGCGTTCACCGGTGCATCAGCAGCAGGCATGGCTGGCGCGCCGGTTGCGGTGGCTGGCGCAGGTGCCGAGCGCATCAGCATGTCCGAGAAATAGTCGAGTGGATTAACGCCACTGCTGCCTTCGCTGGCATTCGATGCGGCTGCACCGGCACCGGCGGCCGCAGCTGGAGCAACTGCCGCCGCCACGCCCGTGCCCGCATCGATGGCGCCGCTCAGCACAGCGCGCGTGCCGCCGGCCAGCATCGCCACCGTCAGCAGGGTTGCGACGGCCCAGGCCAGCAAGCCGTGGGCGGTATCGCGGAAATGCACTTCATCGGTATGCACCGAGCTCCATTTGGCGCGCAGGCGGCCAGCCATATAGCCGCCGATGCCGGACGCGGCCAGTTGCATGAACGCCAGCCAGGCGATGGTGCCCACGCCGATGGCGGTCGCATTGAACGACCATGGCGAGACCGAGGACAAGCCCAGGCCCACGCCCAGGATCAGCAGGATGAAGGACAAGGCGGCGGCCGCTGCGGCGCCCGCGATGACGGCGCCCCAGGAGACGCCAGGTTGATTCAGGTCCGAGACGGACAATTGCGTAGCTTGCATGAGTTTCCCCTGTTATAAAAATATGGTGGTGTGATCAGGTGCCAGAGGCCGCCAGCTGCTCCTTGCGGGCGGCCATCTGCTCGCCCAGTGCGTCGAGGTCGACGCCGGTCTTGCGCACCTTGGGAAACATGTCGCCCTCTTCTTCCTTGACGTGGTGCTCGATTTGCTCGGACAGCACGGTGACCTTGGCGTCATACAGGTCTTCGCTGGGGTCCATGGCGAGGATTTGCGCGATGAGTTCCTTGGCGCTGGCGTGTTCCACCACCGCTTCGTCCATCAGGTCGCCGTCATGGATGGGCCGGCGCACGGCCGGATAGAAGATTTCTTCTTCCACCTGGGTATGCACGGTCAGTTCGTGGCAGATTTGATCAGCAAGTTTTTTCTTGGTCGCGAAGGAACGGTCGCTCAAGCCTTCGTACTGGGCAAACAATGCCTTGACGTTCTTGTGGTCCTTCATTAATAAGCTGATTGCGTTCATGACGCCTCCTTGTAGTTGATGAGAACAAGGATGCCGCGCCGCGCCGCCAGCGTATGTGCGACGCCATACACAAACTTGATATTGATACATGCCGGGCAAGCAACCGGCTATTTGATGCCGTGGTGGTTCATCAGGTCGTACAGGGTCGGACGGCTCACGCCCAGCAGTTCGGCCGCCTTGACGATATTGCCGTCGGCCCGCGCCAGCGCGCGTACCATGACCTTGTATTCGGCCGCATCGCGCGCCTGGCGCAGGTTGATGCTCTCGTCCGGCGCCGCGGCGTGCGCATGCTCGGGCAAGCCCAGGTCGTCGACCGTGATGTGCGGGCCGTCGCACATGATGACGGCGCGCTTGATGCAGTTTTCCACTTCGCGCACATTGCCGGGCCAGTCATACGACTCGATCGCCTGCAGTGCGTCATTGCTGAAATGCAGGCTGGTGCGCCCTTCGCTGGCGCAGAACTTGTTCTTGAAATGGTGGGCCAGCAAGGCGCTGTCGCCGGCCCGCTCGCGCAGCGGCGGAATGCGCAGCACGATTTCGCTGAGGCGGTAATACAGGTCTTCGCGGAAACGGCCCTGGCCGGCCAGCGCCTTGAGGTCCTGGTGGGTGGCGCAGATGATGCGCACATCGACCGCGATCTCGCCGCGCCCGCCCACCCTCTCGATCACGCGTTCCTGCAAAAAACGCAGCAATTTCGCCTGCAGCGCCAGCGGCATGTCGCCGATCTCGTCGAGAAAAAAGGTACCGCCATGGGCCAGTTCGATCTTGCCCAGGGTTTGCCGCGCAGCGCCGGTAAACGCGCCCCGCTCATAACCGAACAGCTCGCTTTCGAGCAGGTGTTCGGGAATCGCCGCGCAATTGATGGCGACAAAGCGCTGGCCGCTGCGGCTGCTGAGCGCATGCAGGCCGCGCGCGATCAGCTCCTTGCCGCTGCCCGAATCGCCCAGCAGCATCACGCTGGCCGACGACGGCGCCACTTTTTCCACGCTGCGGCACAGTTTCAGCATGCCGGGGTCGCGGCTGACGATGCCGGCCAGCGGCGAGTCGGCCTGGGTCTGCAGCATGCGGCGGTTTTCCTGCTGCATCGCGTGCAGATAAAACGCCCGCGCGATCACCAGGCCCAGCATGTCGGCGTCGAACGGTTTCTGGTGAAAATCATAGGCGCCCAGGGCGATCGCCTTTAACGCATGCGCGCGTTCCTGGTTGCCCGACAAGACAATGATCTTGGTGTCGGGCGCCAGCGCCAGGATCTGCTGCAAGGTGGCCAGCCCCTCGGTGGCGCCATCCGGGTCGGGCGGCAGGCCCAGGTCCATCGTGACGACGGCCGGCTGGTGGCGCCTGACCTGCGCCAGCGCCGCCTCGCGCTCGCCCGCCAGCAGCACCTCGTAGCCGTCAAAACTCCATTGCAACTGCTTTTGCAGGCCGGGATCGTCTTCGATCACCAGCAGTTTCTGCTTGCCCATGTGGTTTCCTTTGCGCTTCAGCGGTGTGTCAGGCGGGATGCAGCGGCAGGATCACGCGAAAGGTGGTGCCCACCTGCGGCTCGCTGCGCACTTCCAGGCTGCCGCCCACTTCGCGGATATATTCGCGGCTTTCGAACACGCCGATGCCCATGCCCGCCGTCTTGGTGGTGTCGAACGGCTTGAACAGGCGCTCGCGGATGAATTGCTCGCTCATGCCGGCGCCGGTATCGCTCAGTTCAACCACCGCCGTGCGTTGTTCACGCCGTAGCAGCACGGCCACCCGGCCGCTGCTGGCGGTGGCCTCGATGGCGTTCTGGATCAAGTGGCCCAGTACCCGCTCCAGGCGCAGGCGGTCGGCCAGCACCGTCAGTTCGCCATCGACAATTTCCAGTTGCGGCCTTGGTTCCAGGCTGGCCTTGGCGGCCACCGCCAGTTGCAGCAGGCCGTCCAGCCGCAAGGGCGCGGGCGCATCGTGCGCTTCGCCGCGCGCCAGCTTCTGCAGCAGGGTCTTCATTTTCTGCACGGAATGCTCCAGCGTGGCCAGCATGTCTTCCTGGAAAGCCGGATTGGCGCGATGCTTTTCCGCGTTGCTGAGCAGCAGCGACAATTGAAACACCAGGTTTTTCAGGTCATGCACGATAAAGGTCGACATGCGGTTGAACGATTCGAACTGGCGCGCCACCGTCAGGGTATCGAGCGATTCGCGGTGCGCCAGGTAGCTGGCGGCCTGGCTGCCGGCAATTTTCAGCACATCGCGGATTTCCCAGTTCAGGCCGATGCGCGCGCGTGGCCGGGCCAGCGCCACCACGCCGAACAGTTTTCCGTGCAGCATCAAGGGCACCAGCAGCCAGATGGCGGGCAGCGCCAGCAGCGCCGGCGGCAATACCAGGCCGCCGTAGTGCTGCGGCGATCGCTGGCAGTCGGCCACCTCGGTCACCCATTGCCGCGCTTCCAGGAAGCGGCACAGGGAACCATCCGCCGCTTCGAACGGCAGCTGCGGCGGCCAGTTCCAGCTGGCCACCGGTGTCAACACGCCCGCCTCGCGCACGATCCACAGGCCGCCAGCCGGGCTTTCCACCAGTTGCGCCACCGCCTGGATGGTGCGTTCGCCCAGGGCCGGGCCATCTTCGGACAAGGCGCGCGTAAAGCGCAGCCATTCTTCGCGGTAGTCAAAGATCGCCTTGTAAAAATGTTTATTGATAAACACCTTGAGCTTGGCGCGCAAGGCGCCCGAAAACAGCACGCCGGCCAGCAGCAGCATGGCGCCGCCCAGGTAGGCCATCTGCATCAAGGAACCCCAGGCGCCGCCGAAATAGCGCAAATAATAAGCGCTGGCCGCCATCGCCAGCAGGTAGATGGCCGAACCGAGCAAGGCGGCCGAACGGAACAGCATCTGGCGCGACACCGACAAGCCCAGCGCCCAGCCCGGATTGCGCGCCGCCGACACGCCCAGGAGCGGCGCGCACAGCGCATCGACGATGCCGCGCGCGGCCCAGATATCGTCATTGATCTCGCGAAACAGCAGCGCGTCGCTGTACAGGTAAAAATCATAGGCAAACAGGCCGCCCACGCCCAGGCACGCAAACTTGATGCCCCAGCGCTTGAGCGGCGGCGTGTTGCGGTACCACTGTTCCACCAGCAGCATGCCGAGCACGGCCAACAGCAAGCGGCAGGCGATGGCGGCGGTCCGCGCCAGCGCGGCCTGAGCGGCGTCCAGCTGCGGCAAGACCGACCACCACAGCACCAGGCCGATCGCCGCCACGCCGGTTCCGCCCGCCACCAGGGCCAGCAGGCGCGCGCGCGACGGCGCGATCAGCAGCAGCAGGAACACCAGCCAGGCCAGGGTGCGCAGCAATTCCAGGCCATCGCCAAACAGCGACCAGCGCCGCTCCAGCAGCACCAGCACCACCACCCCGGTGGCCCACGCGCCCGTCACCAGGCAGGCGGCCAGCAAGGCGCGCGCATGCCGGCGTGCGCGCCAGTTGCTGATCAATAAAAGGGAGAGCAGGAAAAACGCCAGCGAAGCGACACCGTGGCTGAGCGCGGCCGCGTCGGCCACGGCCAGCAAGACCGGCTCCGAGTTCACCGGCTACCCTTGCCGAAAAGCACCACCTGCACCGTTTCCAGCAGGATCAGCAGGTCGAGGAACAGGCTGTTGTTTTTCACATAATACAGATCGTATTGCAGCTTCTTGACGGCGTCGTCGACCGAGGCGCCGTACTGGTAGCGCACCTGGGCCAGGCCCGTGATGCCGGGCTTGATGCTGTGGCGGATATTGTAATAAGGCACCTGCTCCTTGAGCTGGTCGACAAAAAAGGCCCGTTCCGGCCGCGGCCCGACAAAACTCATTTCGCCGCGAAACACATTGAGCATCTGCGGCAATTCGTCGATGCGCAGCTTGCGTATCCAGTGGCCCACGCGCGTCACGCGGCTGTCATTGGCCTGGGCCCAGGTCGGCGTGCCGTCGCGCTCGGCATCGCAGCGCATGCTGCGAAATTTCAATACATTGAAGGGCACGCCGTCCAGCCCCACCCTTTCCTGCTCGTAAAATACCGGGCCGCCGTCTTCCAGCCGGATGCACAACATGGTGATCAGCATTACAGGCAGCGAGGCGACGAAAATGGTGGCGCTGGCGGCCAGGTCGAACAGGCGCTTCGAGGCGGCACGGAAAAAACTCTGGTCGAAACCGCCGCCATAGATCAGATAGCTCGGTTGCAGGGAATCGATGCGGATCTGGCAGGTTTCGCGCTCGAAAAACGTGGCCGCGTCGATCACGCGCACGCCACCCAGCGCGCATTCGAGCAACTGGCGCGCGGGAAAGGCGCCGTTGCGCCGGTCGCTGACGGACACCACGATTTCCTGGGCGTCGTAGCGCCGGGCCATGGCCAGCAGCGACAAACCGGCCGGCAACATGGACGAGGCCGGCACGCAGCACTGTTCGCCCGGCACATTCATGCAGCCCACCACCGTGAATTGATGGAAACCGATCTTGCTGGCCGCCAGGTCCATGCACTCCCTGGCCAGCGCGCCGCCGCCGACCAGGATCAAACGTCCTTCCATCAGCGCCGACTGCGACGATTTGAACACCACCAGCCGCGCCAGCAGCACGCCGATGGCGCCCAGGCCGAAGATGATCACGCTGCCGCGCCCGAAATGCAGCGACGGCACGAAACGCACCAGCAGGCTGAGCACCGCGAAACCGAGGGCGAACGCCGGCAGGATGCGCAGCAGGGTGTTGCGGATATCCTCGCGCGAGCGGTGCTGGTACATGCCCAGCGCACTCATCGACAACACGATCACCAGCGCGAAGATCGACGAGGCCAGATAAATTTCACCCGCGCGCAGCACGCCACGGCTGTCGGCCAGCCCGATCAGGGAGGTGAAGGTCGCTGAAAACAGCAGTATCAAAATTTCCAGCAATAACAGCACAAAGGCTGTCTTCGACACGTAATGGCTGAATATGCGGATCATGTCTCCCCCGAAAGCAAGGCCACTGCTACCAGGAAACTGGCAGACTGGAACTGGTCTTGCCATCATGGCGAACTGTTCAACCCAAGCCTTGATGAGTCGCAAACCGCAACCGCAGCTATCTTTGATTCACAGAATTTATCTCAACACATGTCCGTATCATGTGAAATGGACTATAGTATGCTTCCCCTAAAATAAATATAAATGTCATGAAATTTGATGTAGCGATTGTCGGCAGTGGCCTGGCGGGTCTCTCGGTTGCACTGCATTTGGCGGAGACGCGCACCGTCGCGATCATTTCAAAACGTGCGCTGCTCGATGGCGCCAGCAACTGGGCACAGGGCGGCATCGCCGCCGTGCTCGACTCCGGAGACAGCCACCAGCAGCATATCGAAGATACCCTGATCGCCGGCGGCGGCCTGTGCGACGAGAGCGCCACGCGCTATATCGTCGAGCACGGCCGCGAAGCGATCGAATGGCTGATCGAGCAAGGCGTGCCGTTTACGCGCGACGCTTCGGCCGAGCTGGGCTTTCACCTGACGCGCGAAGGCGGCCACAGCCAGCGCCGCATCATCCACGCGGCCGATGCCACCGGCCATGCCGTGCAAGTGACCCTGGAAGAAAAAGTCCGCGCCCATCCGAATATCACCCTGTTCGAACACCATTGCGCGATCGACCTGATCACCTCCGACAAGCTGGGCATGAAGCCGGTGCAGCGCAATGCCCAGCCGCACTGTCACGGCCTGTATGTGCAGGACGAGCAGACCGGCAAGGTACTGACCTTTGCCGCCGAACACACCGTGCTGGCCACGGGCGGCGCCGGCAAGGTGTATTTATATACCACCAATCCGGACACCGCCAGCGGCGACGGCATCGCCATGGCCTGGCGCGCCGGCTGCCGCGTGTCGAACATGGAATTCATCCAGTTCCACCCGACCTGTTTGTACCACCCGTATGCCAAGTCTTTCCTGATCACCGAAGCGATCCGTGGCGAAGGCGGCTTGCTCAAGTTGCCGCCGGAAGCGGGCGCGGCGGCCGGCCAGCGCTTCATGCTGGCCCACGACGAGCGGGCCGAACTGGCGCCACGCGATGTGGTGGCGCGCGCCATCGACTTCGAGATCAAGAAACGCGGCCTCGACTACGTGCACCTGGACATCAGCCACAAGCCGGCCGAGTTCCTGATCGAACATTTCCCCACCATTTACGCGCGCTGCCTGGAACTGGGCATCGACATCACCAAGCAGCCGATTCCCATCGTGCCGGCCGCCCACTACACCTGCGGCGGCGTGGTGACGGACCTGGCCGGCCGCGCCGACCTGCCAGGCCTGTATGCGGTGGGCGAAACGGCCTGTACCGGCCTGCATGGCGCGAACCGCCTGGCCAGCAATTCCCTGCTGGAATGCATCGTGATCGGCCGCGCCTGCGCCCAGGATATCGAAAGCAAGGAAAAACTGGGCACGCCGTATCTGCCCGACTGGGATGAAAGCCGGGTCACCGATGCCGACGAGGAAGTGGTGATTGCCCACAACTGGGACGAATTGCGCCGCTTCATGTGGAACTATGTCGGCATCGTGCGCACCACCAAGCGTCTGGAGCGAGCCCAGCATCGCATCGCGCTGCTCAAGGAAGAGATCGACGAGTACTACCGCAATTTCCGCATCACCCATGATTTGCTGGAACTGCGCAATCTGGTCGACGTCGCCTCGATGATCGTCAACAGCGCCCTGTCGCGCCGCGAAAGCCGTGGCCTGCACTTCAGCCGCGATTATCCCGAGACCTTGCCAAAGGCGATCGCCAGCGTGCTGACGCCGCCGCATCGGTAAGCAATCACAGGTGCGGTAGCATCAGTTGCCGCACCCCTGCCCCTCCCCCTTCACAAACCGGCACTCGCTTTCCACGCTGCCATCCTCGCGCCATGTGCGGCTCCAGCCCTCGCGCTGGCCGTCGACATACTCTACCAGCTGCTGCGGCTTGCCGTTGTCGTACCATGAGCGGAAGCTGCCCTGCTCACGCTGGCGCCTGTCCCACTGCCGCTGCACGCGCAGCACGCCTTGCTCATTGTATTGCTGGTCGCTGCGCAGCACGCCATTGTCGCTGTAGACCCGCAGGCTGGCCAGTTTTCCGTCCGGGTGATACTCGCGCTCTTCGCCCTCGGGCGCATCGTTGATCTGGTTGACGGTGCTGCGCACCTTGCCGTCGCGATAGTAAATGGCGCTGGGGCCGTTGAATTTTCCCTTGTTCATGACATTGCGGCTGGCCACCGTGCCATCCGGGTAATACGTCAGCATCTCGCCTTCCAGCTTGCCGTCGAGATACGTCATGCGCGTGCGCAGCTTGCCGTCTTCATCGAAGGTCTCGGCGGGGCCGTCGAGCCGCGCGCCATTGCGGTATTCGACGGCTTCGCGCAGCTGGCCCGTCTTGTGATAGTCGCTTTGCGTGCCTTCCGGCAAGCCGTCGCGCCAGTGGCTGCGCGACCGCACCGTGCCATCCTCATAAAAGCTGACGGACTCGCCTTCCTGCCGGCCATGGGCGTTTTGCGGCACCCGCTGTTCGACCTGGCCGTTCGGATAATAAAAAGTGTAGCCGCCGACGCGATTGCCATACACATAGTCGGGGCCATCGACATGGGTCGCCAGGCGCAAGGTCTTGCCTTGCTGCACAGTAAAAATATCGACCTTCCAGGTATTCTTTTGCTTGCCCGGCGGCAGCGGCACTACCAGCGCATAGGGCGCACGGCGCCGCTCTTGCGGAAACAGGTTTTCATCGAGATACAGGCGCGCCTTGCCGTCCGCACACAAGGACGGCGAGCAGCCGACCAGCTTGCGGATCACGGGCACCGCCGCCTCGCCGGTGCTGCCCGGCCGGGGGCAGCCATCCAGGCTGAGCAGCAGCGGCGTTTTGTCACGGATGCGCTTGGCCAGCTCCGGCTTCATGGCCGCATAGTCGGCATCATTCATGCCCAGTGTCCGGGCATCCATGCGCAACTGGTTGCCGCCGCAGCCGGTGGGGGCCGCCAGGGTCAGCACATCGGCGCCTTCGCTGTCCGGTTCGCTTGAAATGGCCGCAATCACTTGCCTCTGCACGATTTCCATCCGCGCCGTGGCCGGCCAGGCCAGCAGCAACAGCGGCAGCAGCCGGGCCAAGGTAGCTAATGCGATCATCTGTTTTCTCCAACTCCAATAGTAGTGACTTGCGGCGACGCCGGCCTGAACGCCATCTTGCCGCCGGCATAGCGCACCACGACCTGCACCGAAGACGGCTGCAAGTCGCCACGCCGCACGGCCGGCAGGTAGCGCCATTGCCTGGCCGCTTCCAGCCAGGCCTCGTTCAGGCGCTGGTGCGCGGGCTGGCTGCCGGTGATGCTCTGCGGCACGCCGGCCGCATCGAAGGCGATGGTGAGCGTGTTCTCGCCGCTCAGCTTGCCGGTGGCGGCATTCTCGTCATACGATAGCGGTTGCAGGGAGTCCAGCTCCACCGCAGCCGCACGCTCCGGTGGCGGCACGGTTTCAAGCACGCCGCGCGCGACTTCGCCGGCGTAGGCCAGGGTGGCCTGCCATTCGGCCAGGCGGTCCGGCGCCATGCCCAGGCCCAGGATGCTGGCCGCGCGCTCCATGCGCTTGCCGGCCTCTTCCTTGCCAGCCGCATCCGCCTGGCTTTGCGCAACGACCAGTCCCAGCACGGCCTGTCGCAAGGACGGCAGGCCCTGCTTGCGGCGCACCGAGATGGCCGCCAGTCCCAGCCAGGCGACGCCATCGGCCGGCCTCGCCCAGATGGCCTGTTCAAAATACTGGCGCGCGGCCAACGGCTCGTTGGCCGCCAGATGCATGCGGCCCAGCACGGACGCCACCATATGGTCGCGCGGATCGGCAATCAGCTGGTCACGGTAGGCGTCCGCCAGGCGCTCGTCCATGGCCGACGGCAGGATGGCGGTTTCCATCATGCTGCGGCGCAAGCGCTCCATCGCCGTCGCCTTGCTTTTGTCATCGGGCTGCATGCGGTACAGCATTTGCAGGCCCAGCAGCACTTCATCGTTGCGCTTGTTCGCCATCGCCTGTTCCAGCGCGCGAATGGCGATGCGCACCGAAGACGGCTCGGTGCCCGTGCTGGCGCGCCGCTGCCATGCCAGCAGCCGCACCGAACTGTCGGGCTGCGCCTGCGCGGGCGCGGCCACTTGCTGCGCAGCCTGGTTGCGCGACGAGGTATACAGGCTGAAGCCGAACAGCAGCAGCGCCACCAGCACCACGATCAGGGTCCAGCTTCTGCCCGAGATGGCCAGCGACCAGCGCGGCGGAAGGGCCGGCGTGCCCAGCGAGGCGCGCCGTGTCAGCGGTGCCCCGGTATAAAGGTAGTGCGTGGCGGAAATCGTCGGCAGCTGTGCCTGCGCCAGTGCCTGCAGCTGTTGTCTGGCGGCCGAGGCGTCCGCCGCCGCAGCGGCAATCGCTTCCACGCGCGCGCAGGCGGCACAGCCCAGGCCGGCAAAATGCTGGTGTTCGGGATAGGCCCGGCAGACCACCAGCGCATTCGACGATGGGTCGGCATTGCGCAGCGCGTAGCGGCGCAGCAGCCGCATCCACTCGGGCGCCGATGGCCGCTCGTGCGCCGGGCCGGCAAAGGCGCGGTCGAACAGGGTACGCAGCTCCGGCGGCATCAGCGCATGGCCACTGGTGACGTTCGGCACGATATCGCGGTGCGGCTTGATGCCATGCGGATAGTAACCGTCGCGGATGCGCGCCCCAATCTCGGTCGGCGCCAGGGTACTGGCGGCCCGGCCGCCATAGGGATGGATGCCGAAGTTCAGCAACTGGAAAATCACCACCGCCAGCGCAAAGCGGTCCTGCGCCGCTTCCGCCCCCGCCGGCATGCCCTTGCCCTGGCACTCGGGCGCCAGGTAATCGGTGGTGAACTGTTCCGCGCGGTAGCGCTCATCGCGCCCTTGGATGGAAAAGCCGTCGTAGTCGAGCATGGCGATATACAGGGAATCGCGGTAGAAGCGCAGGTTGACCGGTTTCAGGTCGACCACATAATGGTGTTGCTGGTGCAGCGCCGCCAGCACGCCGGCCAGGTTGGCCGCCAGCGTCATCTTCGCCCCCAGCCCGGTCGGCAAGCCGGCCGCGCGCGCCTGGCGCTCTTGCAGCAGTTGTTCCAGCTCGGCCGTGTGCGCCATGTCCAGCAAAGGCATGACAAAGCCGAGGAAGTTGCCCTGCCGGTCGCGCACCGCCGCCTGGGGCCAGGCGATCTGCACGTAGCGCTTGCCGTTTTCCAGCTGGTCCGGCAATTCCGGCGACAAATTCAACATGGCGGCCAGCTTCTTGCGGTTGGCCTCGCGGTCCAGGTGCGGGTGATAGAGCTTGGCCACCTGGGCAGGTGAGCCGGGCAGCAGATACACGCTGCCCGCGCCGCCGCTCTTGATCAGCTTGCCAAGTACCAGGGCTTGCCCATCCTCCAAGACGATGGTGTCGCCCGGTTTCACGATGCGTCCCCTGCCGCTGCCGCTGGCGTTGGCGCCGGGCTGAAACTGCTCTTGCCGTCGCGGTAGCGCACCAGCACTTCCACCGTCGACGCCTGCAGGTTGCCGTGGCTGATGGCAGGCAGGTAGCGCCATTTCCTGGCCTGCTCCAGCCACGCGTTATTGAGCTTTTCGTGGGCCGGTTTGCTGGCGACGATTTTTTGCGGCAGGCCGGATGCATCGATGCTGATCGTCAGCGTGCTGTCGCCGGCCAGCTTGAGCGGGCCGTCATCATCGTAGTGGACGGCCCGCAAGCTGTCGCGCTCGACGCCGGCAGGCCGGTCGGCCAGCCGCGGCAAGGCGGCCAGCCGAAACATTTCCTGCTGTCCGTCCGCCAGCACCGCTGTCCACTGCTTGCGGGTCTCGGGCGGCATGGCCAGGCCCAGCATGGCGGTGGTGCGCTGAATGCGCATGTCGATATTGCCCTGCCCGCCCGCTTCCGGATGGCGCACGGCGGCCAGGTAGGCGAAGGCCGCCATGCGCATGGCCAGCTTGCCATCGTTGCCGCGCAGCGCCGTGGCCGACAGGCCCAGCCAGGCCACGGCGTCGGTCGGCAGCGCCCAGATCGCCTGCTCGAAATACTGGCGCGCGGCCTCGGTTTCCCGCAGCCCCAGGTGCATGCTGCCCAGGGCGTTTGCCACCAGATAGTCGCGCGGCTGGGCAATCAGCTGGTCGCGGAATTTGTCGGCCTGCGCCGCATCCATGCCGAAGCCCCAGCCGGACGCTTCCATCAACGTGCGGCGCAGGCGCGACAGCGTGGGGTCGCTGCGGCCCTCATCCTGTTGCATGTTGGCCAGCAATTGCAGGCCCAGCTGCACGTCGGCATCGCGCCGGTCCGCCAGCGCTTTGTCGAGCAAGCGGATGCTGGCACGCACGGCCGATGGTTCCGCCACCACCCGGCTGCGCTGCTGCCATTGCAGCTGGTACAGCGAGGCATTCTGCTGTGCCAGCACCGCGTCGGCCTGCTTTTGCGCCTGCGTGCCCGGCGCCGAGGTATAGGCGGAAAAGCCGATCAGGAACAGCACGATCAGGATCACGATCACCACCCAGCTCTTGCCCGACACGCCAGCCGACGGAATCGGCGCCTGGGCCGGCGTAAGGATCGGCGTTACGGTGGACGCGCGACGCCCTGGTGGCTGGCGCCGCACCACCGGCTGTGCCAGCAGCGAGGCGGCAGCGGCGGCAGCGATCGCCTTGTCGCGCGCGCAGGCCGCGCAGGCGAGGCCGGCAAAATGCTGGTGTTCCGGATTCACCTGGCAGACCACGATGCCGTTCGCGCCAGGGTCGGCATGGCGCAGTGCCAGGCCGCGCAGCAGCTGGGCCCAGTCGCTGGCGGACGGCCGCGCGTTGCCCGATTTTCCAAAGGCGCGGTCGAACAGCGCCCGCACCTCGGGCGGCATCAAGCCGTGGCCGCTGGTCACGTTGGGCGCGATGGCCTTGTGGCGCCTGACGCCATACGCATAACAGCCGGCGCGGATGCGGCCCGGGAGATCGGTCGGCACCTGCGCGTTGGCGGGCCGGCCGCTGTAGGGATGGATGCCAAAGTTCAGCAATTGAAAAATCACCACCGCCAGCGCAAAGCGGTCCTGCGCCGCTTCCGCGCCGGCCGGCATGCCCTTGCTTTGATACTCGGGCGCCAGGTAGTCGCTGGTGAACTGCTCTGCCTTGTAGCGCTCGCCCTTGCCCTGGATGGAAAAACCGTCGCAGTCGAGCATGGCGATATAGAGAGAATCGCGATAGAAACGCAGGTTGACCGGTTTCAGGTCGACCACATAATGCTGTTGCTGGTGCAGCGCCGCCAGCACGCCGGCCAGGTTGGCCGCCAGCGTCACCTTGGCGCCCAGGCCTGTCGGCAAGCCGGCCGCGCGCGCCTGGCGTTCCTGCAGCACCTGCTCCAGCTCGGCCGTATGCGCCATGTCCAGCAGCGGCATCACAAAGCCGAGGAAGTTGCCCTGCCGGTCCCGCACCGCCGCCTGCGGCCAGGCGATCTGCACGTAGCGCTTGCCGTTTTCCAGTTTGTCCGGCAGCTCGGGCGTCAGCTCCAGCATGCCGCCCAGCTTGCGCCGGTTGGCGGCCAGGTCGATATGCGGATGGTAGAGCTTGGCTACCTGCGCGGGCGAACCGGGCAGCAGATACACGCTGCCGGCACCGCCGCTCTTGATCAGCTTGCCGAGCACCAGGCTGCGCTTGCCGTCCAGCCAGACGGTGTCGCCTGGTCCTGCCGTCTTGCCCACGCTCATGCGCGCAAGGCGATCAGCAGCGTCTTGTCGTCGCCCGTGATCTGGTGCGTGCGCGGGTCCAGCAAGGTGTGCGCCAGCGCCTGTTCACCCAGCACGATATCGTCCATGCAACTCAGGTAATTTTGCACCGCGCCCATGAACGGCGCATACAGCGCAGCATTGTGCTTGCTCATGGCAAACGGCATGCAGCCGTCGCTCATCAGGACCAGGCCGCGCACGCAGCGCGGTATCGGCAGCAGGCGCAGCTGGTCGCGCCAGCGTTCGCCGCTGAGAAACCAGGTTTCATTGGCGTATTCGCCATTGGCCGGCAGCGAAATGATTTCGCCGCCATCGTCCAGTTGGGCCACGCCCACGCCATCGCCCAGGTGAAAAAACAGGCCCACCGACGGCCCCATCACCGCGCCCACCACCGTGGTGGCGTAATCGCCGAGCACGGCGCCATGGTTGTCGGCCAGCGCTTCGAGCGCGCCGCGCACCTGCGCCATGGCATACGCCAGCGCACCGTCGTGCAAGTCCTGGATGCTGGCGCCCTGCCGCAGTGCATGTGCCAGCGCCTGCGCCAAGGTGTTCGCCACGAATTGCGCACCCAGCTCGCTGTGCCGCGCGGAACCGGCGCCATCGCACACCACCGCCACCAGCGACGCGCCCACCTTCACGTGTGCATGCGCATCCTGGCAAGGTATCCCCTGGTCCAGGTGCGATTTGCCCGCCACCGACGCGCCAAACACGCGCCAGCCGGTTTCTTTCAAGTCAATCGCCGCCATCTCAGGTCGGCACCACCGACCAGCCATCGGTCGACGCCAGCTGCGCCTGCGCGCCCGGGCGCGACTGCGACACCACCTGCATGCTGGCGCTCAGCCACAGGAACAGTTCGCGGAACTGCAAGCCCTTCAGTTGCTTGACGCCGCGTTCGCCACGACTGGAAAACTGTCCCAGCATGTCGAGATTGGCGCCCTCGCCCACGGCAATCGGAAAGATCGCCACCTTGTTGGCCTGCTCGGCGGAACGCGCCTGTTCGGCGCCGCGCTGCCAGCGGTCGGTCGGCTCGCCATCGGACATCAGGAACAGCCAGGGCCGGGTGTAGGCCACGCCGGCCTGGCGGAAACGCAGCTTTTCCTGTTCGATCTCGGCCAGTGCCAGCTCGACGGCCGCACCGGTCGGCGTGGTGCCGTTCGCTTCAAGGCGCGGCGCCGTGAAGTCCATCGCGTCGCACCAGTTGCGCGCGACCATCGCTTCATCGTGCTCGCCATACTGGATCACCAGGATACGCACGCGCTTGGCCGCGATCACGTCCGATTTCAGCTCCTGTTCCAGCAGCGCCAGGCCCTGGTTCAGGAAGTCGATCGGCTCGCCCGCCATGCTGCCGGAGCAGTCCAGCACCAGCACCAGCGGCGTGCGTTGTTCGGTATTGTCGACCAGGGCGACATCGGGAATCATTATTGGCGTCATGTATTTTTGATAGAGTTGCGAAATAGCTTACAGACGAAGCTTACCCTATGGATACACTTTGCTCGCGCGCATTTGCCACGCGCCCGGTATTGACCGGCAACATGCCCAGCTTGACATCGATTTGACGCGGCGACTATGCTGTTTTGACCGGCCTCTCGCCGGAACGCTTGCTTTCAATCATGAAAACCTTGCTGCCCCATCTACAGCGGGCGCTGCAATACCGCCGCTACCCGGCCGGCGGCGCGGCGGTGGAGCACTACAGCGCGCAAGTGCTGGACGTGCTGGGCGTGGCGGTGGTGCTGCTTGACGCGCAGTTGAACGTGCTGCATGCCAACGCGGCAGCGCTCAGGCTGTTCAGCCCATCGGCCGCCGCCTGCCCGCATCCGCCGCCCACGGCCGGCCTGCGCTGGCAAGTGGCGCCGCAGCTGTGCAACACGGTACGGGCCGTGATCGCCCAGGCCGGGCCGCATTGTTCAGCCTGCCAGTCGCTGCGACTGCCGCGCGCCAATGCCGCGCCCCTGACCCTGACCGTCGCCCCGTTCCAGGCTGCAGCCGGCCCGCAGGCGCGCGTACGCTGCGCCCTGCTGCTGGCCCACGACCCCGACGCCTGCACCACCTGCGCGCCGGCGCTGCAACAGCTGTTTGCCTTGACGCCCAGCGAGGCGCATATCTGCCAGGCGCTGGCGCGTGGCCACGCCATCGGCGACATCGCCAGTCATTGCGGCGTCACTGCCAGCACCGTCAAGACCCATCTGCATCATGTCTACGGCAAGACCGGCACCCGGCGCCAGGGCGAATTGATGGCGCTGATCCACCAATGCGTTGCCAGCCTGCCCCATCCTGGCGCCACGCCGCACTGAGAAAACTGTCTTTTTTGCCACATCTCCACCGTATGGAGGATGCGCACGCCCACGCCCTTGCCTAGACTGCCTTCCAGCCCCCGCATCTTGTCTTGCTTGCAAGTCACATCATCGAGGCCAGTCCGTTCAAACCGCACATGCCTGCGGCCTGTCAAAAAATACCAATGGAGAGTTCATCATGAAATCCGTTTTACTCAGCGCCACCCTCGCCCTCGCGCTTGCCGGCACCGCCCAGGCCCAGAGCCAAAGCCAGGACCAGAGCGAGCCCATCCCGGAAAGCCAGCGCGTGGCCGTGCCAGCCCATAACCTGTCGATCGACCTGCCGGCCAGGCCGTATCGCATGTGGCGCGACGAATTCAAGCAATTTGCCGGCGGCTACGACTTGTCCAACGGCGACACGCTGGAATTGCGCCGCGAAGGTGCGGCAATGTACGCCCGCATCGGCAAGCAGGAAGAACACCGCATCATCGCCAGCAGCCGCAATGCCTTTGTGGCCCTCGACCGCAAGCTGAAAGTGCGCATCGACCACCACGATGACGGCAGCGTGGGCGGCGAACTGGTGATGGTGGTGCCGGCGCAAAACCTGGCCGGTGGAGGCGTGACGCAGGAAAGAATCGCGTCGACGGTGTTTGCCGGGCGTTGAGGATTCCTTTGGAGGTCACTATTTTCTCAAATTGGTGACCCTCCATCAAATCCGGGCTAGCTCAGTCTGCCTTATCCCTTGCTATAGACCTGCCCTATCCACCCGACTGGAGGCGGCTAGGTGTCAATTTTCCTTACGAGTGGGTCAACGCCGAGCGTAAGCGTAAAGCCAGCGCCGTCTTGAACTGGGTGTTGATTTGCTAGATGATGGCCTCACACCGCTGGGAAGCGGCG